>NZ_CP096980.1:4837500-4885251 GCF_002006355.2 Clostridium felsineum DSM 794
CCCCAGGAAACCTTAGGTTTTCGACCACTAAGATTCTCACTTAGTTCTCGCTACTTATGCCAACATACTCTCTCCTGTACAGTCCACCGCTCCTTTCGGTACGACTTCAGCCCATACAGGATGCTCCTCTACCACTTGTACGAAGTACAAGTTCACAGCTTCGGTGTTAGATTTTAGCCCCGGACATTTTCGGCGCAGGATCTCTTGACTAGTGAGCTATTACGCACTCTTTTAATGAATGGCTGCTTCTGAGCCAACATCCTAGTTGTCTTAGAAATCCCACATCCTTTACCACTTAATCTATACTTTGGGACCTTAGCTGGTGATCTGGGCTGTTTCCCTTTTGACTACGGATCTTATCATTCGCAGTCTGACTACCATGATTCAAGTATCCAGCATTCGGAGTTTGATAGAGTTCGGTAACTGTTGTCAGCCCCTACCTCATTCAGTGCTCTACCTCCGGTACTCATTCATGGCGCTAGCCCTAAAGCTATTTCGAGGAGAACCAGCTATATCCGAGTTCGATTGGAATTTCTCCCCTATCCACAGCTCATCCCATGGTTTTTCAACACCATTGTGGTTCGGGCCTCCACGGAATTTTACTTCCGCTTCACCCTGGCCATGGATAGGTCACCCGGTTTCGGGTCTACAGCATGCAACTATGCGCCCTATTCAGACTTGGTTTCCCTTCGGCTTCGCACCTTAAGTGCTTAACCTTGCTGCATACCGTAACTCGTTGGCTCGTTCTACAAAAAGCACATCATCACACATTAACGTGTTTTGATCGGTTGTGGACACACGGTTTCAGGTTCTATTTCACTCCCCGTCTGGGGTTCTTTTCACCTTTCCCTCACGGTACTGCTTCACTATCGGTCACTAGGTAGTATTTAGCCTTGGGAGGTGGTCCTCCCAGCTTCCCACAAGGTTTCACGTGTCTCGTGGTACTCTGGTACAGATCGGGCTTTTTTCTCTTTTCACCTACAGGACTATTACCTTCTATGGTTTAACTTTCCAGAAATCTTCGGTTAAGATATAAAGCTTTAATGATCTGCCCGCAACCCCGGAAACAAGTTTCCGGTTTGGGCTCTTTCCGTTTCGCTCGCCGCTACTAAGGAAATCGATTTTTCTTTCTCTTCCTCCAGGTACTTAGATGTTTCAGTTCCCTGGGTTTACCTCTATATACCTATGAATTCAGTATACAGTTCATGGGGTTACCCATGAGAGTTTCCTCATTCGGAAATCTTCGGTTCACAGACTATTTGCGTCTACCCGAAGCTTATCGCAGCTTATCACGTCCTTCATCGGCTCCTAGTGCCAAGGCATTCACCATGCGCCCTTTGTAGCTTGACCTTAAATAAATATATTTAAATACAAACAACAAAGAATTAACTTTGCCTTGCTTTAGAGTATTACTCTTAATTACTATGCAATTTTCAAAGTACAAAATAGAGAGTTGAACTCTCAAAATTAAACAGAGAACAAAGAACCTTCATGGAAATTACATTTCCATGTCGACTCCTTAGAAAGGAGGTGATCCAGCCGCAGGTTCTCCTACGGCTACCTTGTTACGACTTCACCCCAATCATCAACCCCACCTTCGACCGCTGGTTCCAAAAGGTTACCTCACGGGCTTCGGGTGTTGCCGACTCTCATGGTGTGACGGGCGGTGTGTACAAGACCCGGGAACGTATTCACCGCGACATTCTGATTCGCGATTACTAGCAACTCCGGCTTCATGTAGGCGAGTTTCAGCCTACAATCCGAACTGGGATAGGGTTTTGAGTTTAGCTCCACCTTGCGGTATAGCATCTTTTTGTCCCTACCATTGTAGCACGTGTGTAGCCCTAGACATAAGGGGCATGATGATTTGACGTCATCCCCACCTTCCTCCCGGTTAACCCGGGCAGTCTCACTAGAGTGCTCAACTAAATGTTAGCAACTAATGATAAGGGTTGCGCTCGTTGCGGGACTTAACCCAACATCTCACGACACGAGCTGACGACAACCATGCACCACCTGTCATCCTGTCCCCGAAGGGACTTCATCCATTACGGACTAATTCAGGAGATGTCAAGTCTAGGTAAGGTTCTTCGCGTTGCTTCGAATTAAACCACATGCTCCGCTGCTTGTGCGGGTCCCCGTCAATTCCTTTGAGTTTTAATCTTGCGACCGTACTTCCCAGGCGGAATACTTATTGTGTTAACTGCGGCACAGAAGGAGTCGATACCTCCTACACCTAGTATTCATCGTTTACGGCGTGGACTACCAGGGTATCTAATCCTGTTTGCTCCCCACGCTTTCATGCCTCAGCGTCAGTTACAGTCCAGAAGGCCGCCTTCGCCACTGGTATTCTTCCTAATCTCTACGCATTTCACCGCTACACTAGGAATTCTGCCTTCCTCTCCTGCACTCCAGACATCCAGTTTGAAATGCAGCCCCCAAGTTAAGCCCGGGGATTTCACATCTCACTTAAATATCCGCCTACACATCCTTTACGCCCAGTAAATCCGGACAACGCTTGCCACCTACGTATTACCGCGGCTGCTGGCACGTAGTTAGCCGTGGCTTCCTCCTATGGTACCGTCATTATCGTCCCATAAGACAGAGTTTTACGATCCGAAGACCTTCATCACTCACGCGGCGTTGCTGCATCAGGGTTTCCCCCATTGTGCAATATTCCCCACTGCTGCCTCCCGTAGGAGTCTGGACCGTGTCTCAGTTCCAATGTGGCCGATCACCCTCTCAGGTCGGCTACGCATCGAAGCCTTGGTGAGCCGTTACCTCACCAACAAGCTAATGCGCCGCGGGTCCATCTCATAGCGAATAAATCCTTTGGCTCAGAAATCATGTGATTTCCGAGTATTATGCGGTATTAATCTTCCTTTCGGAAGGCTATTCCCCACTATGAGGCAGGTTACCCACGTGTTACTCACCCGTCCGCCGCTGGGAACCGAAGTTCCCCGCTCGACTTGCATGTGTTAAGCACGCCGCCAGCGTTCGTCCTGAGCCAGGATCAAACTCTCAATTTAAAAGTTTGATATAATACAGATGCTACTCTGCATTCCTTTAGCTCATCGCTAAATTTATTTAAATAGAATAAATTCTATTCAAAAGAATTGCTGGTTCTTTAATTCTCTGTTTAATTTTCAAAGTTCAATTGTGCGCTGCACTTAGACAGCTTATTTATAATATCATTTTAATTAAGCTTTGTCAACACTTTTTTTAAAAGTTTTTAAAAATTAAAAACGACAAACTTAAGACAACGAATTATATTGTAACACATACATTTATAATGTCAATAGCTTTTTTATTTTTTTAAAAAGCCTTTTAGAAAGTAAAAAGTGAATGTTGTAATAAGCATTCACTTTTTACCCGGCAATGACCTACCCTCCCACAGAGCCTCCCCTGCAGTACTATCGGCGTTCTGGTTCTTAACCTTCGTGTTCGGTATGGGAACGGGTGTTACAACCATGCTATGATCACCGGATCTATTTAAATGTAGAAAGTACTTTGTACTTTCAAGATTGCATAGTAATTATCATATATTTATTTATTAATTGGTCAAGCCCTCGACCTATTAGTATCAGTCAGCTTAAAATGTTACCATTCTTACACCTCTGACCTATCACCTGTTGTTCTTACAGGGGTCTTACTAACTTATGTTATGGGAAATCTAATCTTGAGGTGGGCTTCACGCTTAGATGCCTTCAGCGTTTATCCCTTCCCGACATAGCTACCCAGCCGTGCCTTTGGCAAGACAACTGGTACACCAGAGGTCAGTCCATCCCGGTCCTCTCGTACTAAGGACAGCTCCTCTCAAATTTCCTTCGCCCGCGACGGATAGGGACCGAACTGTCTCACGACGTTCTGAACCCAGCTCGCGTGCCGCTTTAATGGGCGAACAGCCCAACCCTTGGGACCTACTTCAGCCCCAGGATGCGACGAGCCGACATCGAGGTGCCAAACCTCCCCGTCGATGTGGACTCTTGGGGGAGATCAGCCTGTTATCCCCGAGGTAGCTTTTATCCGTTGAGCGATGACCCTCCCACGAGGAGTCACCGGATCACTAAGCCCGACTTTCGTCTCTGCTCCACTTGTTTGTGTCGCAGTCAGGCTCCCTTCTGCCTTTGCACTCTACGCGCGGTTTCCAACCGCGCTGAGGGAACCTTTGGGCGCCTCCGTTACTTTTTAGGAGGCGACCGCCCCAGTCAAACTGCCCTCCTAGCTATGTCCCGTGACCAGTTTCATGGCCTCCGGTTAGAACCTCAGTACTGTCAGGGTGGTATCCCAAAGACGACTCCACAATTCCTGACGGAACTGCTTCCAAGTCTCCCACCTATTCTGTACAGACAATACCGAAATTCAATGCTAAGATACAGTAAAGCTCTACGGGGTCTTTCCGTCCAATCGCGGGTAGCAAGCATCTTCACTTGCACTACAATTTCGCCGGATTTGCTGTTGAGACAGTGCCCAAATCATTACGCCATTCGTGCGGGTCGGAACTTACCCGACAAGGAATTTCGCTACCTTAGGACCGTTATAGTTACGGCCGCCGTTTACTGGGGCTTAAGTTCATGCCTTCGCTTGCGCTAAGCATTCCCCTTAACCTTCCAGCACCGGGCAGGCGTCAGCTCCTATACTTCAGCTTTCGCTTTAGCAGAAACCTGTGTTTTTGATAAACAGTTGCTTGGGCCTATTCTCTGCGACCTACTCTCGTAGGCACCCCTTCTCCCGAAGTTACGGGGTCAATTTGCCGAGTTCCTTAACAGCAATTCTTCCGATGGTCTTAGGATTCTCTCCTCACCTACCTGTGTCGGTTTGCGGTACGGGCACAGAGCTCCTGGATAGAGACTTTTCTTGGCAGTATGAAATCAGATATTTCGGTAGTAAACTACCTCACCATTACACCCCAAGCTTAAGGAAGACGGATTTTCCTATCTTCCACTCTCAGTGCTTAGACGTACTTCCAATAACGTACGCATATCCTATCCTTCTGCGTCATCCCATTTCTCATAACGTTACTCTGCGGTATCGGAATATCAACCGATTGTCCATCACCTACGCCTTTCGGCCTCGGCTTAGGTCCCGACTTACCCTGGGCGGACGAACCTTCCCCAGGAAACCTTAGGTTTTCGACCACTAAGATTCTCACTTAGTTCTCGCTACTTATGCCAACATACTCTCTCCTGTACAGTCCACCGCTCCTTTCGGTACGACTTCAGCCCATACAGGATGCTCCTCTACCACTTGTACGAAGTACAAGTTCACAGCTTCGGTGTTAGATTTTAGCCCCGGACATTTTCGGCGCAGGATCTCTTGACTAGTGAGCTATTACGCACTCTTTTAATGAATGGCTGCTTCTGAGCCAACATCCTAGTTGTCTTAGAAATCCCACATCCTTTACCACTTAATCTATACTTTGGGACCTTAGCTGGTGATCTGGGCTGTTTCCCTTTTGACTACGGATCTTATCATTCGCAGTCTGACTACCATGATTCAAGTATCCAGCATTCGGAGTTTGATAGAGTTCGGTAACTGTTGTCAGCCCCTACCTCATTCAGTGCTCTACCTCCGGTACTCATTCATGGCGCTAGCCCTAAAGCTATTTCGAGGAGAACCAGCTATATCCGAGTTCGATTGGAATTTCTCCCCTATCCACAGCTCATCCCATGGTTTTTCAACACCATTGTGGTTCGGGCCTCCACGGAATTTTACTTCCGCTTCACCCTGGCCATGGATAGGTCACCCGGTTTCGGGTCTACAGCATGCAACTATGCGCCCTATTCAGACTTGGTTTCCCTTCGGCTTCGCACCTTAAGTGCTTAACCTTGCTGCATACCGTAACTCGTTGGCTCGTTCTACAAAAAGCACATCATCACACATTAACGTGTTTTGATCGGTTGTGGACACACGGTTTCAGGTTCTATTTCACTCCCCGTCTGGGGTTCTTTTCACCTTTCCCTCACGGTACTGCTTCACTATCGGTCACTAGGTAGTATTTAGCCTTGGGAGGTGGTCCTCCCAGCTTCCCACAAGGTTTCACGTGTCTCGTGGTACTCTGGTACAGATCGGGCTTTTTTCTCTTTTCACCTACAGGACTATTACCTTCTATGGTTTAACTTTCCAGAAATCTTCGGTTAAGATATAAAGCTTTAATGATCTGCCCGCAACCCCGGAAACAAGTTTCCGGTTTGGGCTCTTTCCGTTTCGCTCGCCGCTACTAAGGAAATCGATTTTTCTTTCTCTTCCTCCAGGTACTTAGATGTTTCAGTTCCCTGGGTTTACCTCTATATACCTATGAATTCAGTATACAGTTCATGGGGTTACCCATGAGAGTTTCCTCATTCGGAAATCTTCGGTTCACAGACTATTTGCGTCTACCCGAAGCTTATCGCAGCTTATCACGTCCTTCATCGGCTCCTAGTGCCAAGGCATTCACCATGCGCCCTTTGTAGCTTGACCTTAAATAAATATATTTAAATACAAACAACAAAGAATTAACTTTGCCTTGCTTTAGAGTATTACTCTTAATTACTATGCAATTTTCAAAGTACAAATAGAGAGTTGAACTCTCAAAATTAAACAGAGAACAAAGAACCTTCATGGAAATTACATTTCCATGTCGACTCCTTAGAAAGGAGGTGATCCAGCCGCAGGTTCTCCTACGGCTACCTTGTTACGACTTCACCCCAATCATCAACCCCACCTTCGACCGCTGGTTCCAAAAGGTTACCTCACGGGCTTCGGGTGTTGCCGACTCTCATGGTGTGACGGGCGGTGTGTACAAGACCCGGGAACGTATTCACCGCGACATTCTGATTCGCGATTACTAGCAACTCCGGCTTCATGTAGGCGAGTTTCAGCCTACAATCCGAACTGGGATAGGGTTTTGAGTTTAGCTCCACCTTGCGGTATAGCATCTTTTTGTCCCTACCATTGTAGCACGTGTGTAGCCCTAGACATAAGGGGCATGATGATTTGACGTCATCCCCACCTTCCTCCCGGTTAACCCGGGCAGTCTCACTAGAGTGCTCAACTAAATGTTAGCAACTAATGATAAGGGTTGCGCTCGTTGCGGGACTTAACCCAACATCTCACGACACGAGCTGACGACAACCATGCACCACCTGTCATCCTGTCCCCGAAGGGACTTCATCCATTACGGACTAATTCAGGAGATGTCAAGTCTAGGTAAGGTTCTTCGCGTTGCTTCGAATTAAACCACATGCTCCGCTGCTTGTGCGGGTCCCCGTCAATTCCTTTGAGTTTTAATCTTGCGACCGTACTTCCCAGGCGGAATACTTATTGTGTTAACTGCGGCACAGAAGGAGTCGATACCTCCTACACCTAGTATTCATCGTTTACGGCGTGGACTACCAGGGTATCTAATCCTGTTTGCTCCCCACGCTTTCATGCCTCAGCGTCAGTTACAGTCCAGAAGGCCGCCTTCGCCACTGGTATTCTTCCTAATCTCTACGCATTTCACCGCTACACTAGGAATTCTGCCTTCCTCTCCTGCACTCCAGACATCCAGTTTGAAATGCAGCCCCCAAGTTAAGCCCGGGGATTTCACATCTCACTTAAATATCCGCCTACACATCCTTTACGCCCAGTAAATCCGGACAACGCTTGCCACCTACGTATTACCGCGGCTGCTGGCACGTAGTTAGCCGTGGCTTCCTCCTATGGTACCGTCATTATCGTCCCATAAGACAGAGTTTTACGATCCGAAGACCTTCATCACTCACGCGGCGTTGCTGCATCAGGGTTTCCCCCATTGTGCAATATTCCCCACTGCTGCCTCCCGTAGGAGTCTGGACCGTGTCTCAGTTCCAATGTGGCCGATCACCCTCTCAGGTCGGCTACGCATCGAAGCCTTGGTGAGCCGTTACCTCACCAACAAGCTAATGCGCCGCGGGTCCATCTCATAGCGAATAAATCCTTTGGCTCAGAAATCATGTGATTTCCGAGTATTATGCGGTATTAATCTTCCTTTCGGAAGGCTATTCCCCACTATGAGGCAGGTTACCCACGTGTTACTCACCCGTCCGCCGCTGGGAACCGAAGTTCCCCGCTCGACTTGCATGTGTTAAGCACGCCGCCAGCGTTCGTCCTGAGCCAGGATCAAACTCTCAATTTAAAAGTTTGATATAATACAGATGCTACTCTGCATTCCTTTAGCTCATCGCTAAATTTATTTAAATAGAATAAATTCTATTCAAAAGAATTGCTGGTTCTTTAATTCTCTGTTTAATTTTCAAAGTTCAATTGTGCGCTGCACTTAGACAGCTTATTTATAATATCATTTTAATTAAGCTTTGTCAACACTTTTTTTAAAAGTTTTTAAAAATTAAAAACGACAAACTTAAGACAACGAATTATATTGTAACACATACATTTATAATGTCAATAGCTTTTTTATTTTTTTAAAAAGCCTTTTAGAAAGTAAAAAGTGAATGTTGTAATAAGCATTCACTTTTTACCCGGCAATGACCTACCCTCCCACAGAGCCTCCCCTGCAGTACTATCGGCGTTCTGGTTCTTAACCTTCGTGTTCGGTATGGGAACGGGTGTTACAACCATGCTATGATCACCGGATCTATTTAAATGTAGAAAGTACTTTGTACTTTCAAGATTGCATAGTAATTATCATATATTTATTTATTAATTGGTCAAGCCCTCGACCTATTAGTATCAGTCAGCTTAAAATGTTACCATTCTTACACCTCTGACCTATCACCTGTTGTTCTTACAGGGGTCTTACTAACTTATGTTATGGGAAATCTAATCTTGAGGTGGGCTTCACGCTTAGATGCCTTCAGCGTTTATCCCTTCCCGACATAGCTACCCAGCCGTGCCTTTGGCAAGACAACTGGTACACCAGAGGTCAGTCCATCCCGGTCCTCTCGTACTAAGGACAGCTCCTCTCAAATTTCCTTCGCCCGCGACGGATAGGGACCGAACTGTCTCACGACGTTCTGAACCCAGCTCGCGTGCCGCTTTAATGGGCGAACAGCCCAACCCTTGGGACCTACTTCAGCCCCAGGATGCGACGAGCCGACATCGAGGTGCCAAACCTCCCCGTCGATGTGGACTCTTGGGGGAGATCAGCCTGTTATCCCCGAGGTAGCTTTTATCCGTTGAGCGATGACCCTCCCACGAGGAGTCACCGGATCACTAAGCCCGACTTTCGTCTCTGCTCCACTTGTTTGTGTCGCAGTCAGGCTCCCTTCTGCCTTTGCACTCTACGCGCGGTTTCCAACCGCGCTGAGGGAACCTTTGGGCGCCTCCGTTACTTTTTAGGAGGCGACCGCCCCAGTCAAACTGCCCTCCTAGCTATGTCCCGTGACCAGTTTCATGGCCTCCGGTTAGAACCTCAGTACTGTCAGGGTGGTATCCCAAAGACGACTCCACAATTCCTGACGGAACTGCTTCCAAGTCTCCCACCTATTCTGTACAGACAATACCGAAATTCAATGCTAAGATACAGTAAAGCTCTACGGGGTCTTTCCGTCCAATCGCGGGTAGCAAGCATCTTCACTTGCACTACAATTTCGCCGGATTTGCTGTTGAGACAGTGCCCAAATCATTACGCCATTCGTGCGGGTCGGAACTTACCCGACAAGGAATTTCGCTACCTTAGGACCGTTATAGTTACGGCCGCCGTTTACTGGGGCTTAAGTTCATGCCTTCGCTTGCGCTAAGCATTCCCCTTAACCTTCCAGCACCGGGCAGGCGTCAGCTCCTATACTTCAGCTTTCGCTTTAGCAGAAACCTGTGTTTTTGATAAACAGTTGCTTGGGCCTATTCTCTGCGACCTACTCTCGTAGGCACCCCTTCTCCCGAAGTTACGGGGTCAATTTGCCGAGTTCCTTAACAGCAATTCTTCCGATGGTCTTAGGATTCTCTCCTCACCTACCTGTGTCGGTTTGCGGTACGGGCACAGAGCTCCTGGATAGAGACTTTTCTTGGCAGTATGAAATCAGATATTTCGGTAGTAAACTACCTCACCATTACACCCCAAGCTTAAGGAAGACGGATTTTCCTATCTTCCACTCTCAGTGCTTAGACGTACTTCCAATAACGTACGCATATCCTATCCTTCTGCGTCATCCCATTTCTCATAACGTTACTCTGCGGTATCGGAATATCAACCGATTGTCCATCACCTACGCCTTTCGGCCTCGGCTTAGGTCCCGACTTACCCTGGGCGGACGAACCTTCCCCAGGAAACCTTAGGTTTTCGACCACTAAGATTCTCACTTAGTTCTCGCTACTTATGCCAACATACTCTCTCCTGTACAGTCCACCGCTCCTTTCGGTACGACTTCAGCCCATACAGGATGCTCCTCTACCACTTGTACGAAGTACAAGTTCACAGCTTCGGTGTTAGATTTTAGCCCCGGACATTTTCGGCGCAGGATCTCTTGACTAGTGAGCTATTACGCACTCTTTTAATGAATGGCTGCTTCTGAGCCAACATCCTAGTTGTCTTAGAAATCCCACATCCTTTACCACTTAATCTATACTTTGGGACCTTAGCTGGTGATCTGGGCTGTTTCCCTTTTGACTACGGATCTTATCATTCGCAGTCTGACTACCATGATTCAAGTATCCAGCATTCGGAGTTTGATAGAGTTCGGTAACTGTTGTCAGCCCCTACCTCATTCAGTGCTCTACCTCCGGTACTCATTCATGGCGCTAGCCCTAAAGCTATTTCGAGGAGAACCAGCTATATCCGAGTTCGATTGGAATTTCTCCCCTATCCACAGCTCATCCCATGGTTTTTCAACACCATTGTGGTTCGGGCCTCCACGGAATTTTACTTCCGCTTCACCCTGGCCATGGATAGGTCACCCGGTTTCGGGTCTACAGCATGCAACTATGCGCCCTATTCAGACTTGGTTTCCCTTCGGCTTCGCACCTTAAGTGCTTAACCTTGCTGCATACCGTAACTCGTTGGCTCGTTCTACAAAAAGCACATCATCACACATTAACGTGTTTTGATCGGTTGTGGACACACGGTTTCAGGTTCTATTTCACTCCCCGTCTGGGGTTCTTTTCACCTTTCCCTCACGGTACTGCTTCACTATCGGTCACTAGGTAGTATTTAGCCTTGGGAGGTGGTCCTCCCAGCTTCCCACAAGGTTTCACGTGTCTCGTGGTACTCTGGTACAGATCGGGCTTTTTTCTCTTTTCACCTACAGGACTATTACCTTCTATGGTTTAACTTTCCAGAAATCTTCGGTTAAGATATAAAGCTTTAATGATCTGCCCGCAACCCCGGAAACAAGTTTCCGGTTTGGGCTCTTTCCGTTTCGCTCGCCGCTACTAAGGAAATCGATTTTTCTTTCTCTTCCTCCAGGTACTTAGATGTTTCAGTTCCCTGGGTTTACCTCTATATACCTATGAATTCAGTATACAGTTCATGGGGTTACCCATGAGAGTTTCCTCATTCGGAAATCTTCGGTTCACAGACTATTTGCGTCTACCCGAAGCTTATCGCAGCTTATCACGTCCTTCATCGGCTCCTAGTGCCAAGGCATTCACCATGCGCCCTTTGTAGCTTGACCTTAAATAAATATATTTAAATACAAACAACAAAGAATTAACTTTGCCTTGCTTTAGAGTATTACTCTTAATTACTATGCAATTTTCAAAGTACAAAATAGAGAGTTGAACTCTCAAAATTAAACAGAGAACAAAGAACCTTCATGGAAATTACATTTCCATGTCGACTCCTTAGAAAGGAGGTGATCCAGCCGCAGGTTCTCCTACGGCTACCTTGTTACGACTTCACCCCAATCATCAACCCCACCTTCGACCGCTGGTTCCAAAAGGTTACCTCACGGGCTTCGGGTGTTGCCGACTCTCATGGTGTGACGGGCGGTGTGTACAAGACCCGGGAACGTATTCACCGCGACATTCTGATTCGCGATTACTAGCAACTCCGGCTTCATGTAGGCGAGTTTCAGCCTACAATCCGAACTGGGATAGGGTTTTGAGTTTAGCTCCACCTTGCGGTATAGCATCTTTTTGTCCCTACCATTGTAGCACGTGTGTAGCCCTAGACATAAGGGGCATGATGATTTGACGTCATCCCCACCTTCCTCCCGGTTAACCCGGGCAGTCTCACTAGAGTGCTCAACTAAATGTTAGCAACTAATGATAAGGGTTGCGCTCGTTGCGGGACTTAACCCAACATCTCACGACACGAGCTGACGACAACCATGCACCACCTGTCATCCTGTCCCCGAAGGGACTTCATCCATTACGGACTAATTCAGGAGATGTCAAGTCTAGGTAAGGTTCTTCGCGTTGCTTCGAATTAAACCACATGCTCCGCTGCTTGTGCGGGTCCCCGTCAATTCCTTTGAGTTTTAATCTTGCGACCGTACTTCCCAGGCGGAATACTTATTGTGTTAACTGCGGCACAGAAGGAGTCGATACCTCCTACACCTAGTATTCATCGTTTACGGCGTGGACTACCAGGGTATCTAATCCTGTTTGCTCCCCACGCTTTCATGCCTCAGCGTCAGTTACAGTCCAGAAGGCCGCCTTCGCCACTGGTATTCTTCCTAATCTCTACGCATTTCACCGCTACACTAGGAATTCTGCCTTCCTCTCCTGCACTCCAGACATCCAGTTTGAAATGCAGCCCCCAAGTTAAGCCCGGGGATTTCACATCTCACTTAAATATCCGCCTACACATCCTTTACGCCCAGTAAATCCGGACAACGCTTGCCACCTACGTATTACCGCGGCTGCTGGCACGTAGTTAGCCGTGGCTTCCTCCTATGGTACCGTCATTATCGTCCCATAAGACAGAGTTTTACGATCCGAAGACCTTCATCACTCACGCGGCGTTGCTGCATCAGGGTTTCCCCCATTGTGCAATATTCCCCACTGCTGCCTCCCGTAGGAGTCTGGACCGTGTCTCAGTTCCAATGTGGCCGATCACCCTCTCAGGTCGGCTACGCATCGAAGCCTTGGTGAGCCGTTACCTCACCAACAAGCTAATGCGCCGCGGGTCCATCTCATAGCGAATAAATCCTTTGGCTCAGAAATCATGTGATTTCCGAGTATTATGCGGTATTAATCTTCCTTTCGGAAGGCTATTCCCCACTATGAGGCAGGTTACCCACGTGTTACTCACCCGTCCGCCGCTGGGAACCGAAGTTCCCCGCTCGACTTGCATGTGTTAAGCACGCCGCCAGCGTTCGTCCTGAGCCAGGATCAAACTCTCAATTTAAAAGTTTGATATAATACAGATGCTACTCTGCATTCCTTTAGCTCATCGCTAAATTTATTTAAATAGAATAAATTCTATTCAAAAGAATTGCTGGTTCTTTAATTCTCTGTTTAATTTTCAAAGTTCAATTGTGCGCTGCACTTAGACAGCTTATTTATAATATCATTTTAATTAAGCTTTGTCAACACTTTTTTTAAAAGTTTTTAAAAATTAAAAACGACAAACTTAAGACAACGAATTATATTGTAACACATACATTTATAATGTCAATAGCTTTTTTATTTTTTTAAAAAGCCTTTTAGAAAGTAAAAAGTGAATGTTGTAATAAGCATTCACTTTTTACCCGGCAATGACCTACCCTCCCACAGAGCCTCCCCTGCAGTACTATCGGCGTTCTGGTTCTTAACCTTCGTGTTCGGTATGGGAACGGGTGTTACAACCATGCTATGATCACCGGATCTATTTAAATGTAGAAAGTACTTTGTACTTTCAAGATTGCATAGTAATTATCATATATTTATTTATTAATTGGTCAAGCCCTCGACCTATTAGTATCAGTCAGCTTAAAATGTTACCATTCTTACACCTCTGACCTATCACCTGTTGTTCTTACAGGGGTCTTACTAACTTATGTTATGGGAAATCTAATCTTGAGGTGGGCTTCACGCTTAGATGCCTTCAGCGTTTATCCCTTCCCGACATAGCTACCCAGCCGTGCCTTTGGCAAGACAACTGGTACACCAGAGGTCAGTCCATCCCGGTCCTCTCGTACTAAGGACAGCTCCTCTCAAATTTCCTTCGCCCGCGACGGATAGGGACCGAACTGTCTCACGACGTTCTGAACCCAGCTCGCGTGCCGCTTTAATGGGCGAACAGCCCAACCCTTGGGACCTACTTCAGCCCCAGGATGCGACGAGCCGACATCGAGGTGCCAAACCTCCCCGTCGATGTGGACTCTTGGGGGAGATCAGCCTGTTATCCCCGAGGTAGCTTTTATCCGTTGAGCGATGACCCTCCCACGAGGAGTCACCGGATCACTAAGCCCGACTTTCGTCTCTGCTCCACTTGTTTGTGTCGCAGTCAGGCTCCCTTCTGCCTTTGCACTCTACGCGCGGTTTCCAACCGCGCTGAGGGAACCTTTGGGCGCCTCCGTTACTTTTTAGGAGGCGACCGCCCCAGTCAAACTGCCCTCCTAGCTATGTCCCGTGACCAGTTTCATGGCCTCCGGTTAGAACCTCAGTACTGTCAGGGTGGTATCCCAAAGACGACTCCACAATTCCTGACGGAACTGCTTCCAAGTCTCCCACCTATTCTGTACAGACAATACCGAAATTCAATGCTAAGATACAGTAAAGCTCTACGGGGTCTTTCCGTCCAATCGCGGGTAGCAAGCATCTTCACTTGCACTACAATTTCGCCGGATTTGCTGTTGAGACAGTGCCCAAATCATTACGCCATTCGTGCGGGTCGGAACTTACCCGACAAGGAATTTCGCTACCTTAGGACCGTTATAGTTACGGCCGCCGTTTACTGGGGCTTAAGTTCATGCCTTCGCTTGCGCTAAGCATTCCCCTTAACCTTCCAGCACCGGGCAGGCGTCAGCTCCTATACTTCAGCTTTCGCTTTAGCAGAAACCTGTGTTTTTGATAAACAGTTGCTTGGGCCTATTCTCTGCGACCTACTCTCGTAGGCACCCCTTCTCCCGAAGTTACGGGGTCAATTTGCCGAGTTCCTTAACAGCAATTCTTCCGATGGTCTTAGGATTCTCTCCTCACCTACCTGTGTCGGTTTGCGGTACGGGCACAGAGCTCCTGGATAGAGACTTTTCTTGGCAGTATGAAATCAGATATTTCGGTAGTAAACTACCTCACCATTACACCCCAAGCTTAAGGAAGACGGATTTTCCTATCTTCCACTCTCAGTGCTTAGACGTACTTCCAATAACGTACGCATATCCTATCCTTCTGCGTCATCCCATTTCTCATAACGTTACTCTGCGGTATCGGAATATCAACCGATTGTCCATCACCTACGCCTTTCGGCCTCGGCTTAGGTCCCGACTTACCCTGGGCGGACGAACCTTCCCCAGGAAACCTTAGGTTTTCGACCACTAAGATTCTCACTTAGTTCTCGCTACTTATGCCAACATACTCTCTCCTGTACAGTCCACCGCTCCTTTCGGTACGACTTCAGCCCATACAGGATGCTCCTCTACCACTTGTACGAAGTACAAGTTCACAGCTTCGGTGTTAGATTTTAGCCCCGGACATTTTCGGCGCAGGATCTCTTGACTAGTGAGCTATTACGCACTCTTTTAATGAATGGCTGCTTCTGAGCCAACATCCTAGTTGTCTTAGAAATCCCACATCCTTTACCACTTAATCTATACTTTGGGACCTTAGCTGGTGATCTGGGCTGTTTCCCTTTTGACTACGGATCTTATCATTCGCAGTCTGACTACCATGATTCAAGTATCCAGCATTCGGAGTTTGATAGAGTTCGGTAACTGTTGTCAGCCCCTACCTCATTCAGTGCTCTACCTCCGGTACTCATTCATGGCGCTAGCCCTAAAGCTATTTCGAGGAGAACCAGCTATATCCGAGTTCGATTGGAATTTCTCCCCTATCCACAGCTCATCCCATGGTTTTTCAACACCATTGTGGTTCGGGCCTCCACGGAATTTTACTTCCGCTTCACCCTGGCCATGGATAGGTCACCCGGTTTCGGGTCTACAGCATGCAACTATGCGCCCTATTCAGACTTGGTTTCCCTTCGGCTTCGCACCTTAAGTGCTTAACCTTGCTGCATACCGTAACTCGTTGGCTCGTTCTACAAAAAGCACATCATCACACATTAACGTGTTTTGATCGGTTGTGGACACACGGTTTCAGGTTCTATTTCACTCCCCGTCTGGGGTTCTTTTCACCTTTCCCTCACGGTACTGCTTCACTATCGGTCACTAGGTAGTATTTAGCCTTGGGAGGTGGTCCTCCCAGCTTCCCACAAGGTTTCACGTGTCTCGTGGTACTCTGGTACAGATCGGGCTTTTTTCTCTTTTCACCTACAGGACTATTACCTTCTATGGTTTAACTTTCCAGAAATCTTCGGTTAAGATATAAAGCTTTAATGATCTGCCCGCAACCCCGGAAACAAGTTTCCGGTTTGGGCTCTTTCCGTTTCGCTCGCCGCTACTAAGGAAATCGATTTTTCTTTCTCTTCCTCCAGGTACTTAGATGTTTCAGTTCCCTGGGTTTACCTCTATATACCTATGAATTCAGTATACAGTTCATGGGGTTACCCATGAGAGTTTCCTCATTCGGAAATCTTCGGTTCACAGACTATTTGCGTCTACCCGAAGCTTATCGCAGCTTATCACGTCCTTCATCGGCTCCTAGTGCCAAGGCATTCACCATGCGCCCTTTGTAGCTTGACCTTAAATAAATATATTTAAATACAAACAACAAAGAATTAACTTTGCCTTGCTTTAGAGTATTACTCTTAATTACTATGCAATTTTCAAAGTACAAAATAGAGAGTTGAACTCTCAAAATTAAACAGAGAACAAAGAACCTTCATGGAAATTACATTTCCATGTCGACTCCTTAGAAAGGAGGTGATCCAGCCGCAGGTTCTCCTACGGCTACCTTGTTACGACTTCACCCCAATCATCAACCCCACCTTCGACCGCTGGTTCCAAAAGGTTACCTCACGGGCTTCGGGTGTTGCCGACTCTCATGGTGTGACGGGCGGTGTGTACAAGACCCGGGAACGTATTCACCGCGACATTCTGATTCGCGATTACTAGCAACTCCGGCTTCATGTAGGCGAGTTTCAGCCTACAATCCGAACTGGGATAGGGTTTTGAGTTTAGCTCCACCTTGCGGTATAGCATCTTTTTGTCCCTACCATTGTAGCACGTGTGTAGCCCTAGACATAAGGGGCATGATGATTTGACGTCATCCCCACCTTCCTCCCGGTTAACCCGGGCAGTCTCACTAGAGTGCTCAACTAAATGTTAGCAACTAATGATAAGGGTTGCGCTCGTTGCGGGACTTAACCCAACATCTCACGACACGAGCTGACGACAACCATGCACCACCTGTCATCCTGTCCCCGAAGGGACTTCATCCATTACGGACTAATTCAGGAGATGTCAAGTCTAGGTAAGGTTCTTCGCGTTGCTTCGAATTAAACCACATGCTCCGCTGCTTGTGCGGGTCCCCGTCAATTCCTTTGAGTTTTAATCTTGCGACCGTACTTCCCAGGCGGAATACTTATTGTGTTAACTGCGGCACAGAAGGAGTCGATACCTCCTACACCTAGTATTCATCGTTTACGGCGTGGACTACCAGGGTATCTAATCCTGTTTGCTCCCCACGCTTTCATGCCTCAGCGTCAGTTACAGTCCAGAAGGCCGCCTTCGCCACTGGTATTCTTCCTAATCTCTACGCATTTCACCGCTACACTAGGAATTCTGCCTTCCTCTCCTGCACTCCAGACATCCAGTTTGAAATGCAGCCCCCAAGTTAAGCCCGGGGATTTCACATCTCACTTAAATATCCGCCTACACATCCTTTACGCCCAGTAAATCCGGACAACGCTTGCCACCTACGTATTACCGCGGCTGCTGGCACGTAGTTAGCCGTGGCTTCCTCCTATGGTACCGTCATTATCGTCCCATAAGACAGAGTTTTACGATCCGAAGACCTTCATCACTCACGCGGCGTTGCTGCATCAGGGTTTCCCCCATTGTGCAATATTCCCCACTGCTGCCTCCCGTAGGAGTCTGGACCGTGTCTCAGTTCCAATGTGGCCGATCACCCTCTCAGGTCGGCTACGCATCGAAGCCTTGGTGAGCCGTTACCTCACCAACAAGCTAATGCGCCGCGGGTCCATCTCATAGCGAATAAATCCTTTGGCTCAGAAATCATGTGATTTCCGAGTATTATGCGGTATTAATCTTCCTTTCGGAAGGCTATTCCCCACTATGAGGCAGGTTACCCACGTGTTACTCACCCGTCCGCCGCTGGGAACCGAAGTTCCCCGCTCGACTTGCATGTGTTAAGCACGCCGCCAGCGTTCGTCCTGAGCCAGGATCAAACTCTCAATTTAAAAGTTTGATATAATACAGATGCTACTCCGTATTCCTTTAGCTCATCGCTAAATTTATTTAAATAGAATAAATTCTATTCAAAAGAATTGCTGGTTCTTTAATTCTCTGTTTAATTTTCAAAGTTCAATTGTGCGCTGCATTCAAGCAGTGCAATAATATTATCATCATCAACAAACTTTGTCAACAACTTTTTTAAAAATACATTAAATTAGTTCATCAAAGTCGTATTAGATAAATTCTTGCGACAACATGTAATATACTACTACTTTTTCTTACGAACTTTTTTTTTATTATACCCCTTTATTATAAATTATACTTAATTACTTAGCTTTTTTAAAAATTTACTATGTTTAATGTATATCGACACTCAAGGCAAAGTTTATATCAATATTCTATAAAAATCGCATTATTGAGTGTCTTTATTTTATTATAACCTGTTTTTTGTTAATTATTATTAGTTCTATAAAACGTTATATGATCTTGCCACTTTCCGTTTATAAATAAATATTTTTTGTTAAGTCCTAATTTTTCAAATCCACATCCCAGTAAAACTTTCTGCGATCTTAAATTATCTACTAATGTAGATGCCTCTACTCTATGAAGATTCATAACACCAAATGCATAAGCTTCTGTAATTTTAACAGCTTCCTTCATATATCCTCTTCCCTGATAGTCTTTATCAATAGAATATCCTATTATACCACTCTTAAAAACTCCATATATAGTACCTGATATCTGAATTTTGCCTATTAATTTATTATCATTATATATACCAAAATTAGTACCATCTCCATTTATAAACTGTTTATAGTTTTCTATAAGCATTTGTTTTTGAGCTTCAAAGGTATAAAAACTCTCTTCTCTTTCCGGTTCAAATGGTTTTAAATGTTCTTTATTTCTAATATAATATTGAAGCATACTCTCTGCATCCTCGGGTGTTAATACTTTAAGTGTTACATTCTTACCACGTAGTTTGAAGACATTTATTCTGTCACTATTATAATTTTTATGGTTAATTCCAAATATAAATTCATCTTTTAGTACACCTTTTTCTACGATACTTTGATTTATGACGCCTTCAAAAGCACATCCTGATTCAACAAAAGGTTGTGTATTTATTTCCTCATCAACTATTATATTTATTTTATTAATATCATTGCTTTTAAATAAAAACTCCATAAAAGTATCTAGAATATCTTTAACATATGTATTTACATTTTCATCTTGCTTATATATTTTCATTCTAAACATACAAAATCTATTTACTTTACTTAAATCTACTATGAATATTCTTCCTACTGTTATCCCATACTTATCTGTTATAAGATATTCTCTATCTACACCATTAACTTTTGTAATATTTATATATTTGCCCTTTAACATATGCCTTTCACCCAATTTTCAATAATATTTTATAAATCTCTATTTATACTATTAAATGTACATTTTAAATTATATCATATACATTCATAATATGATAAAATATAATTACATTTTAACAAGAAGATGTGATTAATCACATTTCAAGGATGGTGCTAATAATATGAACAAAAAAAATTTACCTAAATTAACTTTAATTTTAACAGGAATAAAAAATAGATTTTTAGAAAATGAGACTATTTTCAAAGAAATCTCTGTAACATATACCTCTGGTCTTAAACACTTCATTGGTAAAGGTATATATAATGATGATCATAAAATTTCATTTAATTTTAATGGTAAAACTGACTTATTTACAATAGATGATTTACTACAAACAATAGTTAATAATTCTTTATCTTATGATTCTCTGGAACTTATCTATAGTGAACGTGGAACAAATGTATTAGTAACAGCTGATGATAAAAATGTAAATATAAAAAATATTAATATGACTGAAAAAAACTCTAATAAGGAAAAAACATCAACATTACTTAACAGAAATTATTTAATAAAGGTTGGCCCTGCTGATAATTTATTAAAAGCCATCGGTATAATGACTAAAGACAAGAAAATAAAAAACGACAAGATAAGAAAGTACAATCAAATAGACCACTTTATTGAATTAATAGATTCTACTCTAGACACAATATCTAGAAATAAAAGTATAACTATACTTGATTGTGGCTGTGGAAAATCTTATTTGACTTTTGCTCTTAATTATTACCTTACAGAGGTAAAAAGAGTAAAATGTAGATTTGTAGGTATTGATATATCCAATACCGTAATAGAAAAATCAAAATCTATAGCTGCTTCTCTTGGTTATAGAAACATGGAGTTTTATGCTATGGATATACACGACTATAAACCTGATGAAAAGATTAATATGGTAATATCGCTACACGCATGTGATACTGCTACAGACATGGCTTTATCCCTTGGAATAAAATTAGAAAGTGATGCTATTATTGCAGTTCCTTGTTGTCATAAAGAAATGTTATCACAATATAGCTACGAACCATTTAAGGATATATTAAAGCATGGCATTTTCAAAGCTAGATTGGCTGATGTATTAACTGATGGAATGCGAAGCCTTATGCTTGAAGCTAATGGTTATGAGGTTACTCCTATAGAGTATATATCACCTCTTGAAACACCTAAAAACTTACTTATCAGAGCTATTAAAAAAGCTGATACAAACGAAAAAGCAATGGATTCCTATATGAAGTTAATGGCTGATTTAAATGTATATCCAGCCTTATATGATTTTCTTCAAACATATAATTAGAAATGAGGGATTGATTTGAAAATTACAGTACGAAAGAGAACTTTTTTTCTTGTTATAATTTTATGCATAGCAGTTGGATTTTTTGTTGCCTATAATATATTTAATAAAATATCTAGTTCTTCATCTAAACCCTGGATTGTAGCAGACGCTGATAATATTTCAAAAAAGTTTATAAGTAAAGAAACTCTCATAAAAAAAATACAACAAAAACAGAGACTTATAACAACAGAAGCACAAGTAAACGAAAAGGTAACTATTGATAACAGTTGGGGAAATCTTGATATTTTTAAAAAGATACAAAATATATCATTTACTGGTACAGGCACTTACTCTGTTGATTTATCTACTTTAAAAAATGATAATGTAAACATAGATAATAAAGGCAAAAAAATAACTCTTAATATTTCAAGCCCTCAAATAGAAGCGATTAGTATAGATGATAGTAAAACTCAGTACCAAACTGATAATGGTCTTTTAAGATTTGGAGAAATAAAATTAACTACTGAGGAACATGAGGCCATAATGGATAATGTAAAGAAAGATATGAAATCAAAAATGTTAGAACAACCATATTATAATAATGCTATTTCGGATTCAGAAAAGGCTATAAAGAATATACTAAATTCTATATTAGAAAATAGTGACGTTAAATATTCCATAAGTATAAATTTCAAAAAATAAAAAAATAAAAGCTGTTATCATCCCTAAAATAGCAGCTTTTATTTTATATTAAATCCCTAAATTAAACCCTAAAAAACTTGCTTTAACCTTACCATCCCTTTATATGTTTTGTTCCGCGGATAAGGTTAAAGCTCCTTCCAATGTAAGACCCCTTTCACATTGGAAATTTATAAGAGTTTCCTTGAAATATGTTGGCTATTTTTACCACCCACATAATAAAAAATCCAACATATAACTTTGTACTCTTACTAAACAAATAACTTTAGAATCCCCTAGCATTTAAAACAATTACTTTTTTGCAACCAATCTTGATTACGTTTACATTATATCATCTTCATCTTCTTTCATCAATACCCATTTTTTATTATTTTCGGGATTTACATAAGATTATGTTTAATCTTCTCATTATGGTAACGTTTTATTTTTTATTTACGTTTATTTTCTTTTGATTACCATCAAAACCAACTATATTTTTTATTAACTTTTATAATATAACCGATTCGGTTTCCCTGCAATACCTTGTTATCATGCATTGCCCTAAATTCCTGGGACATTTTTTACACATACAATCATTTACATTCCCATCACATGATCCATTTTTTAATTCATCACAGTGTTTGCAATTACTGCCCTCAACTATCATACGTTTGCCTCTTTTCTAAGTAATTTCATTTGCATTAACCA
Source organism: Clostridium felsineum DSM 794 (assembly GCF_002006355.2). Classification (NCBI taxonomy): domain Bacteria; kingdom Bacillati; phylum Bacillota; class Clostridia; order Eubacteriales; family Clostridiaceae; genus Clostridium; species Clostridium felsineum. The sequence goes on from NZ_CP096980.1 coordinate 4,859,938, forward strand.
TTTATAATGGGTTTCTTCAAAAGTTAATAGTTTTTCTTATACTTTTGAAGCCCCATAACTAGAATATATTTATTCAAATTTCATTCTATAATTTTTCATAGTATCTCCAAATATCTTTCCTGTAGTAGGTGGCGTATACGTTATAGCATTAGCTCCAGCTTCTATAGTTTCCATTATTGACTCTTCTGTATTACCTCCAGTTGCTATTATAGGAATATTGGGGAATTGTTCTCTTATGGTCCTAACTATATGTGGTGTCCTTTTAGCTCCTGATACATTTAATATCGTAGCTCCTGAATCAATTCTTGCTTGAATGTCTTCATATTCTGAAACAACAGTAACGACTATAGGAATATCTATAGTTTCTCTAACTTCTCTAACTATATCATTTGGTGTAGGACTATTAACTACAACACCCATGGCTCCTTTAAACTCGGCATCTAATGCTAAATTTACAACTCTTTTTCCCATGGTAAGTCCACCACCAACACCACAAAATACAGGAACATCAGCTGCAAGAACAATAGCTGCCGTTATAACCGGTTGGGGAGTAAAGGGATAGACTGCAATAACTGCATCTGCATTAGTATTTCTTATTACTGCAACGTCTGTTGAAAAAACAAAAGATTTAAGTCTTTTGCCAAAAACCCTTATACCTGTAGCCTTTCTAATAACTTCAGGAAGTTCAATCATATGACTTCTAAGAGTTCCTTTTACTTCAGGTACGATTTTCTTATTTTTATTATTAGTCATAGTTTTTTCTTTCCCCCTTCTTTAATGTAGATATTTATAATCAATTACATAATTAATTGCTTAATCAAAACTTACTAAGTTATTTAATTATAGTTATTTTTCACGCAATTTTCAATATCAATTTTGAAAATTATGGATATTTCTATATATTAATTTTTTATTAAGTATATTTGAATAAATTTAACCGTTAGAATTGTCTTTCCAAACATGTTTTTAACACGGATTTTACGAAAAGCTTTATTTGCAACATTTTTCACACTCATCTATTTTTTTATCATCTATTTTTTGTTGATGTTAAACTTTTTTTTTACTAATTTCCAGCGTTTCCTATACATTGACATTTTATGCATTTCAAGTTACTATTTAATAGTACTAGTTTAAATATTTATATAAAGTTTATACTGCAAAAAAACATTTTCAATGTTTAAAGGTAAAACATTTTATTAATACTAATAATAAACAAATTAATATAAAGGAGGATAACTCATGTCAAATGTACTCGAGGTAACAGACTTATACAAATCACTTGGCAACAAAGAAATAATCAAAGGTATAAGTTTCTCCATAAAAGAGGGAGAAATCTTAGGTTTTTTAGGACGTAATGGTGCGGGTAAAACAACCACAATTAAAATGCTTGTTGGACTTATAAGTCCTGACAAGGGCTCAGTTATTATTTCAGGCCATGATATAACTAAAGAAACGGAAAAAGCTCTCTCTTGCGTAGGTGCTGTTGTAGAAAATCCTGAATTATATAGCTATCTTACAGGAAGGCAAAATTTAGAACAGATAGCTAGGTTTTACAAAGGCATAACTAAAGAAGATATCGAAGAAATAGGTAATACCGTTGGTTTAAGCGGAAGACTTGATGAAAAAGTCAAAAAATACTCTTTAGGTATGAAGCAGCGTTTAGGTCTTGCAGAAGCATTACTTAGTAAACCAAAACTTCTAATTTTAGATGAACCTACAAATGGTCTTGATCCTACTGGAATAATCGAATTTAGAAAGCTTCTTAAAAAACAAGCAAAAGAAAATAACATAGCTATTTTTGTTTCATCACATATATTGTCTGAAATAGAACAGCTTTGTGATAGAGTTGCGTTTATAGATGGTGGCGTAATAAAATCTTTTGAAACACTCAATGGAACTCCATCCGGTAAAAATGCTAAAGCTGAAAACTTTGAAAATGTTATTATAATGACAAAAGAAAAAGACAAGTGCACTAAAGCCTTGAAAGAAATTTCATTTATTATAGACTTTAAATTAACAGATGAAAGTAACGGTGTTTGCACTTTTGAAGCAAAAGCAAAACCTGATTCTGTTCCTGATATCACTTCAAGCTTAGCAGAAAATAAAATAAGAATCGAACAGATTTACAAAAAACAACAGAATCTTGAAGCTAGATATATTGAACTTGTAGATGGAGGCGAAAAAAACAATGTGGAATCTCATTAAAAATGAATTTATAAAATTAAGATATAGGAAAAAATTTATTATATGTACTATTGTATTTGCATTAGTATGTATTGGTTTTTGTGCTGTCTATGTAAAGATGCAGAAAGCAAGTACTCCTGATGCAGCAATTCAATATTATAAAGATGCAAAGTCATCATTGCAAACTAAAGAAAAGGGCATTAAAGATGCGAATTTAAAACAGCAATATGAACAACAAATTTCTCAACTAGATGAACAAATAAAAGAATATCAACAAAGTAAAACTGAAGGTAGTAAAGACTGGAAAAAACAAATAAAAAATACTATAGATTCTCTTAAGGATCAAAAAAATCAAGCTGCTGACATTACTGAAAATACGGCAAAAGAAAGCTACAATAAACAAATAGTATTTTATCAATATCTTTTAAATCACAATATAAAGCCACAAGATAATAATACTTTGTCTACGTTCCAACTTTTACAATCATTATTAAAACTTATAGGATACATATTAATTCCTATTATTATAGCAATTTTCTCTGCTGATATTGTATCTGGTGAATATACTCCTCCTACAATAAAGGTTCTTTTATCAAAACCTGCTAGCAGAGCAAAAATATTAGCTGCAAAATTCTTTGCTTCAGCTATATCTTGTATTGCTATAATACTTATAATCGAATTACTAACCTTTATTGTCGCCGGTATTGCTTACGGCTTCGATAATCCTAGCTATCCAATACTAGTGGGAACGAAATATATGAACTCTGGAATTAAGCTTACTCAAGATAGCACTGGACTTATTCCTGTTTTGGGAAGTTCTTATGTAATTCCTCTTTGGCAGTTCCTTATAGAAATGTTCTTATTCCAAATATTATTTATAGTAGCTTGCTGTGCTTTCTTTATACTATTATCTGTAGTTTTAAGAAGCAGTGTTTTATCTATGACATTAAGTATAATGGTTGTAATAGCTTTAAATATAATATCTCAAATATCAGCTTTACACATTATTATGCCTTTCTTGTTTACAAATTATGGTTCGCCTTACGATATACTTACAAACACTATACCTTCAACTTCAGGGCTTACCTTTACAACAGCATTATTTGGAGTTATATTCTTAGTTATATTTACAATAATATGCTATGGACTCGCTAATTATTCATTTAGGAAAAAAGATATGACTGTATAACAATAAAGTAGGGAATTAAATCCCTACTTTTCTTTATGTAACACTTTACTATTTTAGAGAACTATTTTTACCTTTTGGTCAAGCGTTATACTTTTCTCATCAACCTGACATTCATATGCCATTATATCCACTTCATTACTTGCCGCATATCTAAGTGCTTCTCCAAATGCTTTATCCATTTTATCATGTGGCTTAAACTCATTTATGTTATCCATTTGCATAAGAAATAACACTCCTGCACCATATCCACTTTTTTTAGCTTCTACAAGCTCCTTTAAATGCTTTGAGCCTCTTTCTGTTGGAGCATCTGGAAACCTTGCAATTCCTTCATCTTCAAGTGTTACGCCTTTAACCTCAAGGAAATATACTTCACCATTTTTATTTTCTAACCTAAAATCAAACCTACTATTATTAAAAGTTTTTTCTCTCATTATATTGTCATATTTAATTAGCTTATTTATTTTTTTATTTTTAAGTGCTTCATGAACCACCTTATTAGGGATTTGTGAATCAATATTAATAAATTTTTCTCCTTTGTATGCTCCTATAAGATCATATTTAGTTTTTCTATTTGGATTATTCTCTTCCCTAAGTACAACAGTACAACCTGGTACAAGTATTTCTTTACATCTACCAGTATTCGGAACATGTACCATAATCTCTTCACCCTCTAATTTCACATAAGCTTGAAATCTATTAGGCCTTTTTACAAATATGGCACATTTTGTAGTATTATCTATATTCATTTATATTTTCCTCCTCATAATAATCCACAGATATTACTGATAATTTAATATTTTATCCCATTACAAATTTATGTTATCCACATTTTTGCCCAGTTATGAACATTTACCTGTTGATAACTATATGTTTTTTCAACAACATCCACTAAACACCCTATTTTTATACGTTAATTGACAATAAATATGTGCATAAGTTATCCACAGTATCAACACCACAATATATTGACATTTTAGTACTTTATTTATACAACATATGCATGCATTTGTAAAGCATCAACTATATTTATTGTTGATAACTTTCTTTTATACACAAAACACTCTTTATTATCATTTTCCAATATTTTTTTGCATAAATCTAAATAATTGCGGTTATATTAATTATGCATGAATCCTATTTAGAGGAGGCGTTTATCTTGGACAATAATAAATACAGACAAAAGGATAGAGAAAAATCTAACGCTGAATTAAGAAAAATGTTCCCTAAGGGCGGAGCTGATATAGGAATGATTGACGGAGAAAAAAATTCTCAAGGTAACGGTGAGAAATTCACAAAACGCTCTAAACTATCCCATAACAAATAATTCTTATCATATAAGGTATTTTATACTACAAGAATGAACCGTTTTAAAACAATATATGCTTTAAAACGGTTCATTTTTATTTCCTACTTATACTTAAATCAACTGATGACTCCGGTAGTATACTACCATCATTATTATCTATTGAAATCTCTACTGGAATATATGAATCATCATCATCCGAACCTGAACCTGCATTTGAACTTAAGGAAGAAGAACTACTTGCACTACTAACTACACTTTTGCCAACATAAGTTACTTTTCCCTTATAACTTTTACCTGAATATGCTTGAGTTGATATAGTTACATTTTGTCCTTCCTTTATGTCATTTATATTTTCCTGTGGAACTTTAGCCATAACTTGAAGGTTTTTCAAATCCTCTAACGTAACAATTTTCTGCTGAGAATTCAATATATCTCCTTTTGAATATCCTACACTAGTAACTACTGCATCATCCATATCACATACTATGCTACTTCCGCTAACATAACTTTTATTAAGCTTACTTTTTATGGATGTTATTTCATTATTATATTGATCAATAGTCTTTTCTTCCATGTTTTTTTGATCCTGATCTGTCATCTTGTCCTTTTTTATGTCCTCAGCATCAATTTCATCTTGTATTTTATCTATATTAGAATTATAATCACTCAAATCCAAATCTGCTACTTTGTCATTTTTCTTAACTTCCTGTCCTAATTTAACATATACATTATTTACTCCTACCGTTATATTTTCGGGAAGTCCTAGTGATATACTTTCTACATTTTTAGATTTTACAGTACCTGTTACCTGTATGGCATTTGAATCCTTTTTTCCTTGAACCTTTCCACTACTAGACGAACTTCCTCCACATCCTGATAATAAAGATGCTGCACATACACATACAGCTGCAATCACTAATTTATTTTTCTTCATGACATTCCTCTCCTTCTCAATTTGTTTACAATAACATATCTTTCTTTGTAAAATGAATATGGGCAATTATATAACATACAGTACCCGTAATAATATTAACTACAATACCAAGCCCAACTGAAATATCTGGATTTCTTACTTGTGCTGCCATATCTCCTGTTAGTAAAAATCCTGACGACGAGTATGTGCTTATAAAATATGGTGCAATTCTCCTAAAAGGCACATCCGCTGCACTAACACCATCCCCTGCCATTACTTTAAACACTATAAAACTGATAATTACTGTAATAATTATTCCTGCTGTCATAGCCACAGTGTTATTATTAAAAAGCACCGATATTAGAACACATACACTTGTAAATGCCACTATGAAAAGTATTTGTAGTAAAAACATTTCAATAATGAACTTCCATTGAGGCACTACATAGCTGCTTCCAATCACCGCACTTACATCATGCCAATTTCCTGCAAGTATTTTATCTTGGTTAAATCCATATTTAGTTCCTATACTTACTGGCGCATTTATACTTCCAAACCCAACGATAAATCCTAATATTATTAGTGATACTGCTTCGGAAATAACTATAGCTATTGTACTTGCAATAGAAGCCGCCGCAAACTTTGAGAATAATATTTTTCCTCTAGAAAAAGGTTTGGTTAAAAGCATTTTCATTGTTGGTGGGCTACATTCTCCTGAAACCACATCAAGAACTATTACACATATTATAACTGGTAAAATAATAAGAGAAATGTATGCCAACATTTGTACAAATATGTCTACAGCTTTTTGATTATAATTGTCTGATACTTCCGGTATATTATTTTTCAAGGCATACCTTTTAGCTAATATTTCTTCATTTATTTGCTCAACCTTAGTATTGTCTTGTTCTATATCTGGTGACTTCTTATTCTTTTCATCATCACTTATTTGATTTTTTATTCTATCCTTCCAATTTAGCTTATCCAAATCCTCTGCACGATAGGCCTTTTGTATCTCACTTTTATACTGAGCCATTGCTTGTTTAACTCTCTTTTGAGTATCTCCAGTAAAATAAGGCATCTCTTCCTTTAAAAGCGACATACTTTTTTCGTTTTGAGATATAGTTTCCTCTGGTGTTTTATGTGAACTTTCATACTGAATTATTGAAAAAATAAGTATTATAGCTAGGAACACTATACCTACCACAAAAACTTTTCTTTTTTTAAATATCTTTTGAAGTTCATTAGTTATAAGCCTGTACAAATTATCCCCTCCTCTCTATATTAAGCAAGCATATCTTTCCTCGAGAATACAAATGTAGAAATACCAAAACACACTACTGTATAAATAATAAATACAAGTATTCCAGTGCTTACTGTTATGGACGGATTATTCGCTCTACTAGCCATACCCCCAGACAAAAGCAAGTCTGTTGAAGAATATGTCATTATAAGAAATGGAGTTACTGCTGATAATAGCTTTGGCACAGCTCCCTCTAATGTCATTAGTCCTATAATTGACATCACAAGTCCTACTCCTACACTTGTTCCTATTGTCACAGCTGAATTCTTTATTAATACTGAAATCAAAAAACATATAGCAACACTTGCGAGTATAAATAGCACATCTAATAGTGCAAGATATAAAAGGTATCTTCCTTCTGTTATGAGATAAGATGAACCTAATATTGGAGATACGCCTATTTCATGATTTGACAATATCACAGAGGAATCATATTGATATATTGTTCCTATTGAAATTGGCTGTGATAAATTTTCAAATCCATCCATAAAAGATAGTACAAAATATGTTATTAACTGCGGCAGACCTATTACAAATATATTTGCAAAAAGTATAGCTACAAATTTAGAAATAAGTATTTTAACTCTAGACACAGGCTTTGATAAAAGCATCTTTATAGTAGCAGGTGAATACTCTGAACTTACTATATCAGAGGTTAATACTGCAATTATAATGAATACAACCAATATTTGTATAAATGCCTTAGAATTAAGAAAAGCACTTAAAGCAGAGTCACCTGTTTTATCATATGGATTTATATTATTGTTTTGATCATATTCATCCTCTAAAACTTTAACATTAACTTTTTCGGCATCAGCGTTTTTTCCTCTACCTTTGTCACGTATATATTCATGCTTCTTTTCCATTAATTCTTTTCTTAATCTCAACTGCCAATCCACATTTTTACTTTCTTCTTCTTTCTTTAACTCCTTTATATCTTTTTCATATGTTGCAATATTATTTCTTATACTCTTCTTCCCACTTGCACTAGTGCTTTTACCATTGAGATCTTTTTTTTCCATATTAATCTGTAATTTATCCATTGCTATTCTTTCTTTAGGATTAGAATACTTCTTTTCACTGGAATATTGAATCATAGAGTATCCTATAAAAATTATCAAAAACACTAAAAAGGTTATCCAAAACTTTTTTTTCTTTATTATTTTATAAAGTTCATTACTTATTAATTGCCACATCTTTCTCCTCCTTTTCTACTATTTGCATAAATCTATCTTCAAGTGTCTTATGTTCTTTATAAAACTCAATAACCTCAACATTTTTCTTCATAAGCTCTGATACTATCTTAGGAGAAGTTCCATGTTCTATATCTACTAAAATTCTATCTTTTTCATTTTTAATATCATATATAAAAGGCAGAGCTGATAGAGTTTCAGTCGCTAAATCTATATTTGCTGTTACTATACAAAATCTCTCTTTGCTTTCTTTACCTTCATTTTCTCTTGTGCTTTCAACAGATTTTATTTCTCCTCCAGCTGTAAACGCAACAGTATCACATACCTGCTGTATTTCTGCAAGTATATGTGAGGATATAAAGACAGCTGATTTATTTTCCTCCGCCATAAGTCTTACTATTCTTCTAAAATCCATGATTCCAACAGGATCAAGTCCATTTGTAGGTTCATCAAGTATTAAAAGCTTAGGTTTTACTAAAAGTGCTTGACCAAGTCCAAGCCTTTGTTTCATTCCTAAAGAATACTTCTTTACCTTATCGTTAATTCTATCTTTAAGTCCTATTAATTCTGCAACTTCATCTATCCTCTCCTTCTTTATATTCCCATACATCTTTGCGTATTGAATAAGATTTTCTCTTCCTGTTAAAAAACCATACATATCAGGATTCTCAACTATACACCCTACGTTTCTAAGAGCTTTTTCTTTCTCCTTTTGAATGTCATGTCCCATTATTTTTATGGTTCCAGCGTTTGGTTTTATAAGACCAACTAACATTCTTATAGTTGTTGTTTTACCAGCTCCATTTGGTCCAAGAAATCCAAAAATTTGTCCCTCATTAACAGAAAAGCTTATACCTTTTATTATTTCTCTTTTTCCAATATGCTTTTTTACATCTTTAACTTCAAGGACTACTCCCATATTTCTTTCCCCTCCTTGTTTATTCTATATCTATATTACTTCATAAAGATAAAGCAACACTTATTTATTTCTTAATTTTCCCTTAAATTGAAATAAATAAAGCTATTGTTATATATATAATATAACAATAGCTTTATTATTACAATAGAGTTGTAGTTAAATTTTCCTAATAAATAGTTTTAATTGATACAAATGTTATGGGTACCAACATAACTATTGTTACTATTCCCACTAACAATGGGTTTACTCCACCTTTATCAAAAATTAAGCAAACTACAAACATAGTAGACATAATTACCAAACAAACTCTTAGCAAATACCTAAATGATTTATAAAAAATAAAATTATATCTTTTTTCTAAAGGTATTTTTCTAAAGCTTAAAGTCATTAAACATAGAAAAACAATTGAGAAAGCTATCAAAACAAATATTTTCAAATATACTGAATAATCTATACTCATATCATTAAAAAACGGTAACATATAAATTCCATCCCTAATATATATTTTAAGTCCATATACTTGAAAAAATGATTCTAAGAGTCCTCCTCCTATTTGCAAACAAACTAATATAAATGCATTTGTAATAGCTCCAACTATATTATTTCCATGAAGAGATTGAATAAACATCACAAACGTTGTAGTAAATATATACACACATAAACTCAATATCATCCACTGAAACAATGTACCCAAAATATTAAATGCATTTACTATGTTATAATTTATAAAATACATAACTATTATAACGCAATAATTTATAATTAGAGGTACTATTATTGAAATTTCAGCCATAATCCATTTACTTATTATTATCTGTTTTCTTGTATACGGCATGGAACTAAGCACTTCATAACCTCCATTTAAATAATCTGACATCATAACTAAAAACACAACAAAAATTACAATGGCCATTACAATAATAGAAGTTTTACCATACCAATAATTTTGTATATACATATCAGAACCTAGAAACATATCAAATTGTTCTCTACTTTTAATATCACCTAAATAGCTTCCAAAAATTTGTATAGATGAGACTATAAGTAGAACAGTAACCATTAAAACAATCCATTTTCCATAAATCCATTCTTTTTTTAATAAATTTTTCACTCTACTCACTCCATCCATATCTACTTAATTTTATTATTTTATCAATACGCTCATATACAAAATAACATATTATAAATAACACTATATCTATTATAACAATATATATTCTGCTACTATTTTGTACTCTCATGGTTTTAGAGATTCCATTTGATACTAAAAAACTTAAGGCTAAAGCTGAAAATATTTTAAATATAATTTCCTTTTTCTTGGATATTTTAGCCATAGTATCCTCATTTAAATTAACCTTGTTAACAATAAATATTAAACTAACACTAAGTATAAAGATAACTACAATAAGATTTCCCATTGACTTCATTATTTTATCTGAAACTATATAGCCTCCATTAACAACAGCATTTACTCTCAAATATTGTGGAATACACAAGCTGTCTATTATCTTTATAACCATTACTTCATCTATATTAAATTTATCAAGCAAAAAAACTAAATTTGTTTCAACAGCATATGGAAAATATATAACTGCAATTCCAAGTACCGTGCCAAAAACACTATTTTTACATACACATTGTACACATATACACAAAATATAGATAGAAAAATACACAAAAAAGCTTACAATAAAGAAACCAATAATATATTTAAATCTAATTACACTTTTCAAATATATATAGTTATCGATAAACATAATTGAGTTTATAATGAATCCTATAAAACTTGCTACAAATATAATAAATACTCCAACTAAAACTTTTGAAATCACCCTTTGTCCTTTATTAAATGGCATATAATTCATTAAATTTCTTGTAGTATTCTTTCTATCACTTCTTATAATAATATAGGACAGCATAGCTATAATAAGCATAACTAAATAAATTTCAGTTCCATAATTAAAAAATATCCTAAAGCCAAAATAATTACCTAGCCTATGTTTACTTACAATCCGCATCGCATCATTCATGCCAAAAAATTTAGAATTAAATATAGATAATAAAATAATTATCCACCATACACTTTTAAAGTCTTTATAAATAAGCGCCTTATTTAAGTACCTCTTCATATCTCATATCTCCCCCCACAGAATATATAAACATGTCTTCAAGATTCATGCCTACTTCTTCTCTAAAAACAATATTACATTCATCTAATTTTTTTACAAATGCATCATTATATCTATTAGTTATTATGTTGTAAACTCTTCCCACCTTTTCTACCTTTAAAACACCAGGTAAACTCTCCATATTTTCTGGAACTTTATCCTTAAATACTACCTGAACCTTTCTTATCTCCTTTTTCATTTTTTCTATAGAATTTTTATATACCATTTCTCCATTTATAAGGATTCCAATTTCATCACATATTCTTTCAATACTACTTAGATTATGTGAAGATATAAAAACCGTTGTTTTCCTTGTAGCAACCTCATCTAAAATAATATTCGTAACCTGTCTTTTTGCTATTGGATCTAAGCCTCCTGTAGGTTCATCAAGAATAAGAACCTTGGGCATTATACTTAAATTTAACATTAAAGCTAACTTCATTTTCATACCCTTTGAAAGCTTTTTTACAGATGATGCCTTTGGTATATTAAAAATTTTATTTAACTCTTCAAATTTCTTCATATTAAAATCTTCATATGTCATTCTATAAAATTTAATTAGATTATTTATATTAAAATATGAAAAATAATCATTCTGATCTGCAACATAGCCTATATGCTTTTTTATATTAGGATTATCAAATACCTCCCCCTCAAGTATTTTAACTTCTCCACTATCAGTTTTATAAATTGCTGTCAAACATTTTATAAGTGTAGTTTTTCCCGCTCCATTTGGTCCTATAAGTCCAAAAATATTGCCCTCTTTAACTTCTAAGCTTATGTTTTTGAGTATTTCTTTATTCTCAATTGTTTTACTTACACCCTTTATACTTATCATTTATCTTCTCCCCCATCTATTACATTTTTATAATTTTCCTTGATTATATTAATTAATTCTTCTTCTGAAACTCCAATATAACTTGATTCTATAATTATTTTTTTTATAGCACTCTTTAGTTTTATTAATCTTTCTTGCTCCATAACAGGTTTATAATTAGCTGCAACATATGTTCCTTTTCCCTTTATAGTTTCTATTATATTTTGCCTTTCAAGTTCACTATAAGCTCTACTTATGGTATTAGGATTAACCATTATAATACTTGCCATTTGTCTTACAGACAGAAGTTTATCCCCTCCTCTAAGAATTCCTTTTATAACCTGTTCCTTAACTTGGTCAATTACTTGTTCATATATTGGAGAACTACTTTTATTATCTATATAAATCATTTCATCACCTCTTAATGTATTAACTGTATTAATTCAATTAGTACACCTATAATATACATTTTATTGAATATTATGTCAATATGCATTTAAGCTTTTCTACAGGTAACACCTTACAATTTTATTGAGTATAATATTACGAAGTACTATGTTATGAGGTGACTATGAATATTTTTGAAATAGTATTATTTGCGATTATAATCAATTTAGACAACTTTATTGTGGGTGTTGCTTATGGAATACGAAAAGTAAAAATAACATTTGTAATTAATTTTATAATTGCTTCAATGTCTTTTATTTTAACTTTGATTTCTATGGTTCTGGGAAAGTTTTTATATTGCTTTCTACCAAAATCCATTTCAAATATAATGGGAAGCGTTATTCTTTCAATAATGGGTTTATATTATATACTAAGTTTCTTAGTAAAAAAATTCAGAAATAAAAAAGATGGTATTTTAGACAGTCCTGAAAAAGCTGATGTGGACAATTCTGGTGACATTAATGTAAAAGAATCTATAACTTTAGGTCTTGCACTATCATTAAATAACATAGGTATTGGCGCTGGTGCAAGTATGCTTGGTATTAACATGTATGAGGCTGCAACCTCAATTTTTATTTTTAGTATGGTTTCCATCCCTCTTGGCTATATTGTTGGAAGTAAATATTTCTATAAATTGTTTGGAGACTACGGTGAACTTATATCTGGAGTTATAATTCTCCTTTTAGCCATATATCAGTTATTCCTGTAAAAAATAAAGCAAGATTTTCATTAATTTATGAAAATCTTGCTTTATCTACATTATAAACTTTAATATAATCAGGAATATAACCCCTGGAACTCCGAAAATTCCAGCTATAAGCGCAGTAAATATATTTATACCTATACTTATACCTATGTATTGTCCAAAGACATTTAATATTACGAGCATTACTGCCCCTATTACACCATTTATTATTAACCTTACAAGCATTTTAATTGGCCATGATAAAAGTTTAACTACAACAAACAATACTATTATGGCCACAAGAAAATATCCTATATAATCCATATTACCCCATCCCCCATAAATTTACTAAGAGCTCAATTTCTTATCAGACTCGTATTTATTAGTTTTTAAATTTAATTTTCTAGCCTCTGACAAAAGATACATATACCTCGCTCTCGCAGCAGCCTCTTTGTATATAGCATAATCTATAAGATTAGGTTCATTTGTTACGTTTTGAAAATAATCCATACAATTCTGCAATTCCCTTCTTGCTTCTTCTATTTCAAGAATGAGACTTTTTACATCAATCTGAAGGCCACTGCTATTTTTATCTGAAACATTCCTTTTCATATAAAAAACCTCCCAATTTATGTCTCATTAAATTATAGCCATAAATTGGGAATTATATTCCTATATTTCTCTTCTTCCTTCAAGAGCTTTTGCAAGTGTTACCTCATCTGCATATTCAAGGTCTCCTCCAACTGGAATACCATGAGCTATTCTTGTTACCTTAACCCCAAGAGGTTTTAAAATTTTTGATATATACATAGCTGTAGCTTCTCCATCCACATTGGGATTAGTAGCAACAATAACTTCTTTAACTGTTCCATTCATTCTACTAACAAGTTCTCTAAGTTTTATAGAATCCGGACCTTTTCCAAGCATTGGTGATATCACACCATGAAGAACATGGTAAACACCGTTAAACTCTCTTACCTTTTCCATTGATATTATATCCTTTGGCTCTTCAACAACACAAACGAGACTTTTATCTCTGTTAGGATTGGAGCAAATTGCACATGGATCAGTATCTGTATAATTACCACAAACAGAACAATATTTTATAGTTCCTCTTGCTTTTTTTAGTGCATCTGCAAAACCTTCAACTTCTTCTTTAGGAAGATTTAAAACATGCATTGTAAGTCTTTGCGCCGTTTTATATCCAATCCCAGGAAGTTTTGCAAACTCTTCTATTAATTTCTCAATTGCCACAGGATAAAATTCCATGTGTATTCACCTCGTCTATTAGATAATAGTATGAAGAACCTAAACATTTATTAAAAACCTGGTATGTTTAATCCACCTGTTAATTTTTTCATTTCTCCTGATGTTTCTTGTTCTGCCTTTTTAAGTGCTTCATTACATGCGCTTAAAATTAAATCTTGAAGCATTTCAACATCATCTGGATCTACTACTTCTGGATTTATCTTTATTTCTGTTATTTCTTTTTTACCTGAAACAGTTGCACTTACTGCACCACCACCAACTGTTGCTGTAAATTCTTTGGTTTCAATTTCCTTTTGCATGTCTTCCATTTGTTTTTGGAATTTTTGTGCTTGCTTTATAAGGTTATTCATGTTTCCTCCACCCATTCCTGGGAATCCACCTTTTGCCATAATAAAAACCTCCTATATAAATTAAATTATTTTCAACCAATAAAATTAAAACTCTAAGGTTTTAACTCCGCATTTAATATTTTATCATTTCCTAAATCATTCATCAATAATATCAACAGTTTCTTCACCAAAAGTTTGCTTAATTATATCCTCAGGGCTTCCTGCTTCACTTTGACCCCCATCTTTTTCAAGTGAATATATAACTCTAACTCTCCCATGAAGCATATCTTGAAGCACTTCTTCAACCTTCCTATTATTTTGAGGCTTTTCAAGATGCTGCTTACTAAAATTATATTCTCTTGTAAATCTAACTTCAATAACACCGTCCTTACAGGAAAACGGCACACCGTTACTTAAATGCACACCCATTACCATATTTCTTCTGGACTTAAACATGTCTATTACATCTCTCCATATTTTCCTAACATCGTCAACATTTATCTTCAAGTCACTTGAAAAATTCTCTTGTACTTTAGTTTCTTTTGGCATTGGAGATTTATTTAAATTAAGTCTTGGTGCATTTTCATTTGTTGATCGTTTTTCTTCTTTAGCCTCAACTCTTTGAACAGATATTTTGCCCTCTCTAATAATTGCTTCTAATTTGTTTAGTCTTACAAGTATTACTTCACTCGAAGTATCGTATTCTATCTTACACATTTTTATTATTGCCATTTCAAGATAAACTCTACCGTTCATCCCTCTTCTTGATATCTCTTCTGCTTCTTGAAGTATATTTATATATCTCATAGTTTCTTCTATTCTTACTTTAGTGGACTGATCTTTTAAAAGTTTTAAATTTTCCTCAGACATATCTATTACTTCTTCTGGTTTTCTACTTACTTTAACCATCATAAGATTTCTAATATGGCCTATAAAATCCTTCATAAATACATTAATTTCTTTACCTTGAAGAATTATTTTATCAACTATTTTTATAGATCCTTCTACATCCTTACTAATAACATGATCTAAAAGATCAAAAATATACTCATTTGTAACTATCCCAAGCATTTCTAGAACTTTATCATAATCTACTTTTCCATTACCTTCTGCTATAGCTTGGTCTAATATACTTACTCCATCTCTTAAGGCTCCATCTGACATTCTTGCAATAAGGCTTAGGCTTCTATCATCTGCAAAAACACCCTTATTGTTTACTATCTCCCGTAGCCTTCCTACCATACTATCTCTTTTTATTCTTTTAAAATCGAATCTCTGACATCTAGAGAGTATAGTCACCGGAAGCTTTTGTGGGTCTGTTGTAGCTAAAATAAAGACTACATTCTGAGGTGGCTCTTCAAGAGTCTTAAGAAATGCATTAACAGCCCCCTGTGAAAGCATATGTACCTCGTCTATTATATAAACCTTAAATTTAGCTTCATGCGGTGGATATTGTACATCCTCAATAATATTTCTAATATCATCTACACTGTTGTTAGACGCAGCATCTAGTTCGGTTACATCTATTTCAATTCCAGCATTTATTTTTTTGCACATCTCACACTCATTACATGGTTCCCCATCATGAGGATTAAGACAATTTACCGCCTTTGACAGAATCTTAGCCGTAGTAGTTTTTCCTGTTCCTCTTGTACCACACATTAAGTATGCATGTGCTATCCTATTGTTTTTAACTTGATTTTTAAGGGTTGTAGTAACATGTTCTTGACCAACAACCTCCGCAAACGTTTTAGGTCTCCATTCTCTGTACAAAGCAGTATATGCCAAAAAAACACCTTCTTTATATATAGATTTTACATAATTATATCTTACTACAAAAAAAGATGCCTAGCAAAGCATCTTTAAAATTTCTTTATAATTTTTAAAGCTGTGCACCTTGAATCGACAGCAATTTATGGTTGCTACTCATCCAATCAACTCAAACCAGATTTGTCCACGGCACACGAAAGGTTTCACTTACCGCTGCTTCCTTCCGGACCTGACGGAGTTCATGAATTTTCGTTGCGTGGGACCCGATTATCAACATTGATTAAAATGAGACAAACCCCACAAATTGAAGCCTCAAACAAGGAATTCAACCCTGCTATAGCGGATTGCAGGTACAAGGCACCGCTGACTCCCCGTCTAGCACAGCAAAGATTCAATGGCGGAGAAAGAGGGATTCGAACCCTCGGTAGAGTTTCCCCTACACACGCGTTCCAGGCGTGCTCCTTAAACCTCTCGGACATCTCTCCACATGATAACAATTAAATTTTATGTGTTATTTGTTAAACACAGTAATCATAATTATACTATTAGTTATCCATGATTTCAACTAATTTATAAAATTTTTTTATTCCAATAATAACTTAAAAAGGAATAGAGCTCTTAAAAACCTTGGCGGAGAGAGAGGGATTTGAACCCTCGGTACGGTTTTAGCCGCACACATGATTTCGAGTCATGCACGATAAGCCACTCCGACATCTCTCCATAAACCTAACCACTAACCCATTATACTAAACTCATTTTTAAAAATCAAACACGCCTTCTTTTAAAAAAATCTTTTAAAATATTACTACATTCGTCAGAATAAAGCCATTCAACATCAGTATGATATTTTAAATATTCATTTTGCATTAAATTAATTACAGAACCACAAGCTCCGGAGACAGGATCAAATGTTCCTATATATATTTTACTAAGCCTACTTTGACATATACATGCTGCACACATAGGACATGGCTCTAAAGTAACATACATCTCACATCCGTTAAGTCTCCAATTACTCAAACTTTTAGCTGCCAATTCAATTGCAAGCATCTCTGCATGTGCTGATGTTTTCTTTAATTTTTCTTTAAGATTGTGTGCAGATGCTATAATTTTGTCATCTTTTACAATGACAGCTCCAACCGGAACCTCCCCTTCAGCTTTTGCAAGCTTTGCTTCTTTTATCGCTTCATATAAAAATTCATACTTCATCTTATTTTATCACCATAATCATTAAACTTTCTAAAACGCTACTTCATCATTAAATACTTTTTCTACTATTTCAACTAGTTCATTTCCCTCAAATGGTTTAGCTATAAAGTATTTCGCTCCTATCCCAACCGTTTTCTTAACTACCTCTTCTTTAGCTTTGCCTGTTATAACAACAACTTTAGCTTCCGGATTATAATCTAAAATATCTTCTAAAGCCCTAAATCCATCCATTTTACTCATTGCTATATCAATTGTAACAATATTAGGTTTTAACTCCTTATATTGATTAATAGCATTAGCTCCACCATCAGTTTCACCAACAACATCAAAGCCATCGTTTTCTAGTAGATTTTTTATAGTTCTGCGTGCAAGAGCAGAATCATCAATAATAAAAACTGTTTTTTCCATAAATTCAATCTCCTTACCTTATTTACACACCTTTGTTTACCATAAATGTACTTTTAAACTAATTTCATATTGTTAGCATATACTATAATATACTTTTTTTCAACTTCTTTTGTTAATATAAAAAGCATTGCAACCTTGTGCAATGCTTTCATTTTCTATATACTGCTGGTTTAACGCACTTGTATCCAATTCCTTCAACATTTATAGCTTCAGAATGACCTACAAATAAGTATCCGCCTTTTTCTGTATTATCATAAAATTTCTTTAATACCTTTTTCTGAGTTACACTATCAAAATACATCATAGCATTTCTGCAAAATATAACTTGAAATTTTTTCTTGAACGGAAACTTTTCTTCCATGAGATTAAACCTTCTGTATATTACATTATCTTTTATTTCTTTTCTTATTGCGAAGTCATTTTCACTAATCTTATTAAAATAATTAAATCTCCAATTAATCGGCAATGCTTCTATATCTTTCAAGGTGTATATACCATTTATCGCCTTTTCTAGTACTTTACTTGATATATCTGTAGCCAAAATTTTTTTATCCCAAAATAAATTTTCATTTATAAAAAACTCTTCTATTATCATGGCTAAGGTGTAGGCCTCTTCTCCAGAGGAACAAGCAGCACACCATATTCTTAAATCTTTATCCTTGACTACATCTTTAAGATATGGTAAAACCTCATTTTTAAAATAGCTAAAATGTTGTGACTCTCTCATAAAGAATGTATAATTTACAGTTATTATATCTGCAATTATCCTTTTATATTCTCCCGTTGTATCATTTGCTACTTTAGTATAAGCCTCTTTAAAATTGTCTACTCCTATAGCCTCCAAGAATTTATTGTACTTATTTGTAAGTATACGCCTATCATCTCTTTTTAAACTAACACCAAAATTATTTCTTATATAATCATAAATCTCCTTAAATTGATTTTCATTTATAGTGTCCATTAATATTTTCCAAAATCGTTCCCATACATGTTAACACTATAGTTTTCATGCCCTTTCGAAATACCCCTATCATTCATAGACCCTACGTCATAGTTTCCATTTTCATTTTTAGTAGTATTTCCTTTAAGTCTAAATTTTGAAATTTCGTTTTTAAGAAGACTGGCTTGACTTGCTAACTCCTCACTTGCTGTTGAGGTTTCTTCTGAAGTTGCTGAATTATCTTGAACAACATCAGATACTTGTACGATTCCTTTATTTATTTGCTCGATTGCAATAGCTTGTTCATTAGATGAACTTGCTATATTTTCAAGTAACTCTGCAGATTTAGCTATTCCTTCAACTATTTCATCAAGTGCTGCAGCTGTTTGTTTTGCAAACTCTGTTCCTGTATCAACCTTTCTAATAGAATTTTCTATCATATCTGTTGTTTCTTTTGCCGCATTAGCTGATTTTGCAGCCAAATTTCTAACTTCCTCTGCAACAACAGCAAAACCTTTTCCGTATTGACCTGCTCTTGCTGCTTCAACCGCTGCATTCAGTGAAAGAATATTAGTTTGAAAAGCAATATCATCTATAACCTTTATTATTTTTGATATATTTTTAGAAGCAGCATTTATTTCATCCATACTATTTAACATTTGCTTCATCTGATCATTGCCTTTTTTAGCATTATCCTTAACTTCATTGCCAAGTCTACTTGCTTCAGAGGCATTATCTGCATTTATCTTCGTTTGTGAAGATATTTCTTCCATTGATGATGTTAATTCTTCTACTGCACTAGCCTGATCTGAGGAACCTTGAGAAAGTATTATACTTGTATCTGATACTTGCTTTGATCCAATAGCAACTTGTTCTGATACTGTATTTATATTAGACATAACTGAATTTAAATTTGAAATCATTTTACTAAAGGTAGCCATTAGTACTCCAATTTCATCTTTTCTATCAACTTTCATATCTACATCTAATTCTCCATCTGCTATTTTTTCAGAAATTTCTGTTATCCTTTTCATTGGATTTCCTATTGATCGAGATGTTAAAATAGCTAAAAATATTCCAACTATAGTTCCAAAAATCATAATAACAATTGTTTCAATGATTGATTTATTAACTGTACTGCTACTTTCATCTGCTGATGCTTTGGCTAAGTCTTTCTTCATGCTTGTAACATTTTTCATATCCTTGTTAAGTTTATCATGAGCTGTTGTAAGTTGATTTCTAAGTAATGCCATAGCTTCTGCATTTTTACCCTGTTTACTTAATTCAATTGCCTGCTTTGAATATTGATCATAATCTTTTTTTGCATCTTTTATTTCATTAACAACAGCTTTTCCATCCGCTGTTAAAATAGTTTCAGAAAAAGAATTTAATACTTTGTCAAAATCATCACTAGCATTATTAAAATCATTACTATACTTATTCATTTTATCCATATCTGTTTCTATTATTACATCTCTAAGCCTTGCACGCATAGTTCCAAAATCATCAGTCATAGAAACTAATTGACTGGTAGGAACTAACATTTTATTATAAGTTTCTGTATTAGAATCATTAATTTTGCTCAAATTTAAAATTCCAAAAGCACTTGAAACCGCAGAAATAAATATTATAACAACAAAACCAATTAAAATCTTGGAACTAATCCTTATATTATCATACCATTTCATTTAATTATCCTCCCTAACGTCGTTTTTGGAGCTTAATTTTTTTATTTCCTCAGAACTAATTAACCTTTCACAATCTAAGATAAAATTAATTTCATTGTGGGACTTACCTATTGCTTTAATATATCCCTTCTTATCCCTACTTATTTCTGGCGGTTCCATTATCTCCTCCTCTTTTATTCTTAATACCTCTAATACTTTATCAACTATAACACCAATTAACATATCTTCCACTTCAATTATTACTATACAAGTCCTATCATTATAATCTTTAAATGATTTATTAAATCTAAGTCTTATATCAATTACAGGTATAACCTTTCCTCTAAGATTAATAACACCCATTATATATTTAGGTAATTCAGGGATTTCACTAATAGGACTTATACCTATAATTTCTATTACATGTTTAATTTCTATACCATACTGTTCTCCGTCAGTATTAAAAATTAGAAATTTACCATTTTGTGTGTCTTCCTTATTCAAAATGCTTCCTTCAAATTCAGACATCTGTACCTCTCCTCTATACTAAGAATGAAGACATTATTCTCATTTTTTATTTAAATAGGAATTTATAAATTCCCCAACATCCAATATTAAGCTTATATTTCCATCACCTAATAAGGTACATCCTGATAATCCCTTAACATTATTCTTATCTTTTATATACTTCGGTAGTGCCTTTATTACCACTTGCTGTTGCCCAACAATCTCATCTGCAAAAATACATGTCATTTTATTATTCTTCTCAACCATTATAAGTACTCCGGATGAAATATCTTTAACTGCTGTTTTAACCTTATACACTTCATGTATTCTTACTATTGGATAACAATTTCCTCTTATTCTTATCATTTCATTATTGTCCATATTTAGCAAAATCTTGCTTGAATCTGGTTTAAAAAACTCCTTTATATCTAATGTTGGTATAGTATAATAAGATTTTCCAACCTTAACATTTACACCATCTATTATTGCCAAAGTAAGTGGTATTTTAAGAGTTATAGTAGTACCCTTGCCTTCAGAACTACTTACATTTATTTTTCCTCCCATATCACTGATGTTTTTTGAAACAACATCCATGCCTACTCCTCTGCCACTAAATTCAGTAATTTCACTATTAGTTGAAAAACCTGGTTCTAATATGAGGCTATATATTTTTTCATCAGATATATTTTCGTTTTCGCCTATTAAGCCTTTTTGTCTAGCTTTGTCTAAAATTTTATTTTTATCAAGCCCTCCACCATCATCCATAATTTTTATAACTACATCACTACCTAAATTTTTTGCCTCTAAAACTACTAATCCCTTCTCGCTTTTACCATACTTTATCCTTACATCCTTGTCTTCTATTCCATGATCTATTGAATTACGAACTAAATGCATTAATGGATCTGCTATATGTTCAATTATATTTTTGTCTACCTCAGTTTCTTCCCCTATGAGCTTAAGTTCAACATCCTTATCTAGCTTTTTGCTCATATCTCTTACAATTCTTTTCATCTTAGCAAATACATTTACTAACGGTACCATTCTTATATCCATTACTGTGTCTTGAAGTTCCTTTATTACCTTGTGTAATTGTACAGCAGCCTTATTAAAATTAGCTATATCAAGTCCTTTCAAATCAGGATTTTGAATAACCATTGCTTCTGTGATAACAAGTTCCCCCAACAAATCCATGAGCGTATCCACTTTATTTACATTAACGTTTATTACACTAGGGACATTACTCATTACATTCTCTTTTTTCTCTTCTTTTACTGGAACTTTCTGAACTTCCTCTATTTTAACCTTATTTGTATTAGAACGATATTCATTCTCTGTTACGCAGCAAAGCTCAAATTTATCTAAAAGTACAGTACTTTGAAATACTTTATTAACATCTTCTTCACCCTTATCAGATTTTAAAAATATCTTAAGTCCACATTGCTTTATTACATTACAGGTATCATCATCTTCTATTAGATTTTCAGGAAAATAATATAGCTCTGTTGAAATATTCTTCAAATTTTCAACTGCTGTATATGCTCTTATATTTTCCATGCCGCAATCCTTTTGAAAAAATATAACTCCTTTATAAAAGTCTTGACCTTTTAATGAATCAAAGAATTTTTTATTGTTAATAATTATTTCACTAGGATCACCATCGGCTTCTTTCTTGTTTCTGATCTTCTCCAATTCTCTCTTCATAAAATCAACATTATCTAGAATTAAATCAGAAATATTAGAACATCTTACATTCTGACTTTTTTCTTCTCTTATAAAATAAAAAATATCTTCTAAAGAGTGAGATAGTTCTGCTATACAATTAAAATTCATCATAGCAGATGAACCTTTAATTGTATGGACTATCCTAAAAACTTTGTTTACAACCTCATCTTTATAGCATCTTTCTTGCTCATTTTGAAGTATGATATTTTCAAGTTCATCTATCATTTCCGAAGTTTCAATCATATAAGTTTCTAACATTGAATCATTTAAAAATTCCTGTGACATAAAATCACCACCGCCTAACAAAGTTTTAAATAGCTAGGACCTTCTCCATAGTTTCAATTAATTGTTCCTGTTTGAACGGCTTTACAATAAAAGATTTGGCTCCACTTATTATTGCCTTTTTAACCATACTCTCCTGTCCCATAGCTGTTACCATAACAACTTTAGCTTTAGGATCATATTTTAAGATTGCTTTTAAAGCCTCAATTCCATTCATTCCTTCCATTGTAATATCCATAGTTACTATGTCTGGAGAATGTTCTTTATATTTTGAAAGCCCGATAAGCCCGTTTTCAGCTTCATCAACAATTTCAAAGCCATTTGCTTCAAGCATCATTCTAAGCGTTCTTCTTACAAATGCTGCATCGTCAACAATTAGAACTCTCTTTCCCAAATAAATGCCTCCTTTTGTATGTAATCATACATTTTTTTACACCATAATTTATTTTAAGACAGAAAATTTCGCATTATTATAGTTATCGAAAAATATATTTAGTTATTTACATATATTTTATTTCATTTGTATCTGTTTTTACTAACATATTTAATATTATAAAAAAAATGGGATTATTACACTAAAATTTAGTATGATAATCCCAACTTTTCTAATATGACACCATCAACATAATTGAAAATCTAGTTAAGTCCTAACTTTTCTCTTCTGTCAATAATCTCTTTTTCAAGTTTATCTGCTGCTTTTATTACATCTTCCTCTATTATAAGCTTACCACCAGTAATACCAGTAAGGTCCTCTTTTAATAGTTTAGAAACTACTTCACTTCCATCTATGAATGGTGAAATTGCAAGGTGTAGTGGAAGCCCTAGTGAAAGTCCAAAAGCTCCATCTGCTAATGCTTGTTCCTCTAACCATTGAGGTGCTGAGAGTACTAATGGAAGCTGTGGTATATCTATTCCTAGATACTCAGCAAGTTCTGTAGCAACTATTTCAAGCCTTCCTATTGCAAGACATGGACCAAAATTAAGCACTGGAGGAATATTAAGTGACTTACAAACCTCTTTTAAACTATCTCCTGCAAGCTCTGCTGCTGAAGGTGACATAAGTCCTACGTTTTCAAGTCCACCACTAGAACATCCTGCTGATAATACTATTATATTTCTCTTTATAAGTTCCTTTGTAAGCTCTACGGTAAATACATCATGACCTTTAGCTGTAAGATTTGAACATCCAACAACTCCAGCAACACCCTTTATCTTTCCAGCTGCAATTAAATCAACTAGTGGTTTCCAAGTACCTCCAAGAAAGTCTTTAAGTGATTTCTCACTAACTCCTGTTACAACATCATCATAACCATGATCTTTAGGTATATTTAAAGTTACATTTTTTCTTCTATTTTCATAGCTTTTAAGCGCTTCTGATATTATTGTATCTGTTATTTTTTCTCTTTCTTCATAACTATACCTTATAAAATCAGCATTTTTCTTTTTAGCAACATCATCAACACAAATCATTTTAACCATGAATTCATCTGCAATAGGCTCTATTCCTGGAAGTGTACAATTAAATTCAGACATAATAAGGTCTATTCCACCTGTTGCAATTAGAGCTTCACTTGTAAAGTTATTTCCTGCATGTCCTGAGAATACCTCTTTATAATGTTCTCCTCTAAGTTGAAGATCTTGACCAACGCAAGTACAGCCTACTAATTTAAAACCTTTAGCTCCTAACGCTTGTGCTTTTTTAGTAATATCTTCATCTATTAATCTTTCTTGAAGATGTTCTATAGCTGAATGTTGATGTCCTGTTATCATTATGTTTATATAATCTGGGTCAACTACTTTAAAACCAACACTTGCCTGTCTTATTACTGGTTCGCCAAGTATAACATCGTTTATTAAATTTGTTAAAGTAAGTCCATATAATCCAGTTGATATTCCAAGTGTTAAACAATTTACTGTCATATCTACAGGGTCACTATTTAAATTCGTTGAAGTTTTTACTATTGCATCAAAAACTTCTGATTTAGCTCCTCCTGGAAGAATATTAAGTTCCTTCCATTTTTTAAGTCTTGGGGCATAAGCTATTTCATTTACTAATTCAGCTTTTTCAAATCTTGGCTTGTATA
>NZ_CP096982.1 GCF_002006355.2 Clostridium felsineum DSM 794
TTTTACATTTATATAGAAACAGGGGGTAGTTTACAAAAAAATGAGTTTATTCTACTTATATAAAGGCTCTAGTACATCTAATCACACGCTAAAGTTAATTTTATAGCGATATTGAAATAAATTGATTATAAGCATTTATATCGAAATATTATCGTAAAACTTTAAAATACTATGAAATACTTTGAAATGCTACGTAATACAAAACGCAAAACCTTAAAATATGTGTTATCGGTAAAGCATTTAAAATTTATAGGTGATAAGTTTTTATACGGTATTATCTATAAAATAAGAAAAATAAAGAGTTTGATAGAATTTTTAATATGTAGTAATCATTTATATGAAGAATTTAAGACATCTAATCACACACGCAACTTAATTTTTACGATATAAAATTAATGGATTATAATTTTGAAAGTGTTTGAAAAAAATTTACATTTATATTATAATGTTCATGAAATTATAATATAAGGAATGTATCGATAAGATTCCAACGCGGTTAATTAATAATTATTTCTTACTACATAAAATGCTGATGTAAAGATAATTAAAGAAGGGAAATTGAATTTGTATGCGGAATACTAAAAATAAAAAAAACGATTATTTTGAAGCGAAAGAAATGTTAGTATCTAATATCCAAGAGTCGATTAATGTATATATAAATGATAATGTAGAAAGTTTGAGTAATACAGTAGCTATTGGAAATAGTTTTTCTGAATGGTGTCTATATAATTTGTTTAACCTTAGAGAGGACGAAGTTGTAAGTGCTTGTGAAATATCAGGAAAATATGATAATGGTATAGATGCAATATTTGAAATATCAGATATATTGTATGTGTTTCAGTTTAAATATAATAGTGCTCATAGTTTGGATTCATTAATTAGGTTTAAGCATGATTGTGAGAGGTTGCTAAATAAAGAGCCAATTACTGATAGAGATATAGTTAAGGAAAAATGTGCTATTATTAGGGATAGATACGCACAGAATAAAATAATAGAGTGTTATTATATAACTAATAAAGTTTATACTGAGCAAGAAAATGGACAAATTAAAGATATTAGAGATATTGATAGTAATGTTAAAATACATTATTGGGATGTTAATAATATGATTGATAAAATAGAGGAAGTTAGTGGAAGACTTCCAAAAGAATTTAGAGGAAAAAGGATAAATCTTATTTTGAGTAAAAGTTTTGAAACTGATGGAACTACAATAGTAGGAATGACATCGTTAAGCAATTTTGCAACATTTATAAAAAAGGGAGGAAATTTATTATTTCATTCCAATATAAGAAACTATTTATCAAAGACTAAGGTTAATAAAGGGATTGAAAAAACATTAGAAACATGCCCTGACAAGTTTTGGTATTATAATAATGGGGTAACAATTGTGTGTGAGGAATATACTCCAAGTGGTTCTGTGTATAGTTTAATTGAGCCTCAAATAGTTAATGGATGTCAAACTGCCAAATCCATACTAAGTTATTTTACAGGAAAAAGTGATAAAGAATCACAGGATAAGGGTTTAAAAGGAAATTTGTTAATTAAAATTATTAGGACTAAAAAAAGTAATACAGAACATGAGAAAAAAGAATTAAGGGATAATATAACAAGATATACAAATAGTCAAAATGCGGTTAGAGGATTGGATTTCTATGCATTAGATGAATTTCAACGAAGTTTACAAAAGAGATTTGAACAGATTGGATATTATTATGAAATTCAAAGAGGGGCTTTTATTTCACTTAAGAAAAATGTTAGAAGTAAGTATAAAGGTATCAAAGAATATGACTATTTAGTAACAAAAAAGTTTAGAGGTGTATTGCCAGCTAAGGAAATAATACAAGCATATACAGCAGGTGTAAAACAATTACCTAATGTTGCATATGGAAAAGCAGATGAATTAACTCCGTTAGGTTCAAAATGGGATGATATTTGTAATGAAAAAACAATTACAACTCCTTTAGAACTATTTTTGTTCCCTTTTCTTATATTAAAATATATAAAAAACAACTTAGGATATAAAGCAGGAGCAAATGATTTTAGAAAGTCAGCATCTCTTTTGTTTGTCACTTGTTATTTTATGACGTTTGTAGAAATTATGCAAAAGATTACCAACCAGCAATATGAATTTATTGAGGATATTGATATTGAAATTTTAAAGAAAATATTTAGAGAAAAAAGTATTAATAAAGAGTTAGTTAATCTTACACATAGTATAATAGATAATTTTCTTACTGATAGTAAAATTGAAGATGACTATATTCAAGATAATATAAATACATTTTTAAAATCTTTAGATAAATCTAAAAGTGAGTGCTGGTATATTCTAAACAAAAAAATAAAAAAATATATTAATGGTGAAAGTAAATTAATTCAAGAAATAAGTACGTTATTAGTAGAAAATGAATAATAAAAAAATTATTATTTATGAATTTATAAGAAAAAATAGTATTGAGAAGTAAAAATTAACATATTTGACTTAAGGTTAAAGGAAGTGTAAATGTGAAAAATCTGTTTAATAGTAAAAAGAAAATAATTATAGGAGTTATTTTCTTATGTGTAATATTAATTGGTGGAAGTATAGGGGGTTATGAGTATATTTCAATTCAAAAACATAAAGAATATGAATCAGCATTTACTAAAACTACATTAGATGTTATGGGTCAAACAGTAATTTGTGAACAGATGATAGAAGTTTTTTCTACTAAATGGAGTACAGCGATTGATGATGGGGAAGATTTTAATAATGCAATAAGTGAGGTTCAACAAGGGTTTAAAGATGATGGAACTTTAAATAAGGTAAATAATAATAAGGCTAAGATAGAAAAAGAAATGATTAAATTGCAAAATCCACCGAAAGATTATGAAAAAGCATATAATTTGTTTGTTGAATTATACAGCAAATATGGACAAATATATAGTCAAGCAACAAGTCCTACGGGGTCGTTAACAACTTATAATGAAGATACAAATTCTAAATCAAGTGAATTTAATGAAATATATGATAAGTTAGCAGTATTAAGACCTGAAATTAAATCAAACAAAAAATAAAGTATACGCTCCAATTGGGGCGTATTTTTTATACCAAAAATCAAGAAACGAAAGGTGATAGTGATAATATGATTGTATTAGATGGATTGAACATGAAATTAAATCATAAAAACTAATTTACTAATGATTGGTATGCTATATATCTACAGGAGGAAGGATTAATATTTACAGATACATAATTAGTGGAGTTTTGTAAGTGTTTAAGTATTATTGCTTTCAAAAAAAATAAGAGATATAATAAAAGAATAATTAAATAATGAATGGATTTATTTTGTAACAAATCATTGGAAATAAGCAGTTAAGCCAACTTCTAAGGTAAAGTTTGTTTTTTTCACGGCGTAAAGGGCATGGAATTCAAAAATGTATTCATAGTAAATTGCAATGAAGAAAATATACCGCATAAAAATAGTATTGAAGAAAATATAGAAGAAGAGAGAAGACTTTTTTATGTTGGAATAACTAGAGCTATAGAAAACTTGTGGATTTCTATAGTAAGCGAACTTAAAGGCTGTGAGCGTAAGCCATCAAGATTTATTAAAGAATGTAAACTAAACTTAAATGATTTTGAAGGGAAATATAAAAAAGGCGAGAAAGTACAGCATGTTTCCTTTGGAATAGGAGAAATTTTAAACATTGATGATGACGTTACAGAAATAAAGTTTCAGGATAGTGTAAGAAGATTTGATACTAGTGTGCTTTTAAATGCTAAACTTATGTGGAAATGTTAGTGAAAAAGAAAACTTACTCCATTCATTATTTTAATTAAATTATTGTATAATGGATGGAGTAAATTATGGGTAGTAAAAAGTTAATTAACGTAAGAAAATCAACTCAAAAGAGCATATCTGAACTGTATAAAGAATATCTAAATTATTGTATTTCTATCGGTCAAACAGATGGAACTATAGTATCGAAAACATCTTATTTTAAATTTACTTTAAATAAAATTGTAAATGTTGAAGGTAATATTTCTACTTTTACACAGGATAAATTGGAAAAACATATTATTATGATGAGGAAGAATAAATATAGTAGTAATTATATTCAAGGTGTGGTTATAAAATCCAAAGCATTTTTGACTTGGTGCTTTAACCATCAATATATAGAAAAGTTTAAAATAAAAATACCTCAAGCAACACAGAAGAAAAAAACAGTTTATACAGAAGAAGAATTAAAAAAATTATTAAAAAAACCTAATTTGAAAACTTGTTTAGTTGGAACTTATAAAAATTGGGTTACAGTCAATACATTACTTGGTACAGGATGTAGGGCTGAAACGCTATTAAATATTTTAGTAAAAGATGTGGATTTTATAAATAGTACCATATTATTTCGCCATATGAAAATGCACAAACAAATAAGTGTACCATTAAGCCCAACTTTATCTAGCGTATTGAGAGAGTACATTCAACTTTTAGATTTTAAACAGGATGATTTTTTATTTCCAAAGTTGAATAAAAAGAAAATGAGTTACGACACCTTACATCAAAATATTAGTATTTTTTGTAAACATAGAAATATTCAAATGAGGGGAATAAATACGTTTAGGAATACATTTGCAACTTTATTTATAAAAAACGGAAATAATAACATATATCTTCTCCAGAAATTGTTGGGACATTCAGATATTCGTATGACAGAAAGATATATAAATCTTTTACCATGTCAGATGGCTGAGGATATAAACAAATACAACCCTCTGGATGTACTGAATCAGCAAAGATTAAGTATTAAAAGAGGAGGTAAACAATAATGACAGATGAACAGAAAGAATTATTTAGAATATATTGTGACCTTCAATCAGAAGAATTTAAAGAAGAAATTATAGATTACGAATCTCTTAAAATGGTTGATGTGCAATATGCTATAAAAGTTAATTTTACATGGGGATGGCTCAGGGTTTACAAGAAAAAAAATAATGGAATTGAATGGTACTAGGAGGTAATAGATAAATGAACGGAAATTTTACGATAATAAAAAACAAAGATATTACCTCCAGTCTTACTAATGGTGCTTTTAGATTATATGTACTTTTAGAATCATATTGCTATGGTAATAGTAAAAATACGTGTTATCCTTCTCAATTAACGTTAGGAGAAAAATTAAACAGAAGTGTTAGAACAATACAACGTTATTTAAAGGAATTAGAAAGTAAAGGATATGTGGCAAAAAAAAGGAGAGGCAGTACAAGTAATATCTACAAAATGCTAAAAAAAGTAATACAACAGAAAATAGAAAAATCCATAAATAGTGCTAAAAATGCTTATAACAAATATAAAAAGAAAATAGATAATTTTAATGATTATAGCCAGAGAGAATATGATTACAAAGATTTAGAAAAGAAATTAACCTCTTGGCAATTTGAATGATTGAATAGAAGAATCTGCTAAAGGTGGATACTCTAACAGATTCAAAAAACTTAATTAGTAATCTAAACACTTATTATTATAACAGAAATTTTCAAAAAAATGTATATAATAAGTGTATTTGTTATATTTAAAAATCATGTTTTTGTTATGGTAAGTCATGTTTTTGTTGGTTGAAATATAAGATAATGTCGGTTAATAATCTAAATATAAGTAAATGTCGGTCTGAATTTTTTTAACTATAAGGGATTGTCGGTTCAAAAATAAAAAGTATGCTAAATGATATTGTAATACTTTAATTATGTCGTATTAGAGACGACAAGCATGTAACAGTTGAGACGACAAGCATTACATAGAAATAATACATTCTAATAAGAATTAAATTTAATAATAATGACCGACATTTCCTTATAATAAGAATTGATAAAACGTTATAATATATTATGAATAAGAAATACCATGAATACTTATAATACTTATAAAAATTGCATAAATGAGGGTATGATATTATGATAGAAGAAAAATGCACCAAAGAAGAATATAGTTATTGCAAGACATGTAAAGAATCAATTAGTAATCTAAAAACATATAGAATTAGCGATAGTGCTATAGTGTTTGCTGAATATGAATATATACGTCAATTTTTAGTAGAGAGTTATGGTAAAGCAGATTTCAGATTGTTTTTAAAAGATAAATGTATTATAGAACCTTGTTTTGTAGTATGGGAACATGAACTGTATAAGTCAATGTTTCATAACAAGCATATGTCATATACAGAATATATTAATTATGAATACGGGTTGTTTAAATTATTAATAGATAATTATGGATTGTTAATAGATAGAGGAAATTTATTAATGAAAACAATAGAAAAAAATCAAAAGATAGTAGAAAAATCAATCAATAAGCAAGTGGGGAAATCTTTTGGAAATGTAATGTTTGAAAGAAAACTAATGGATAATAATATACAATTTAAAAGTGAAAAAACGTTTGAAGGATGTAAGGATAAAAAAGCATTAAGATTTGATTTTTATTTACAAGATTTAAATGAAGTTGTTGAGATTGATGGTTTACAGCATAAAAAAGTTGTTGAGTATTTTGGGGGAAAACTAGGATATCTTGATAGAGTAAAAAAAGATAAAATTAAGAATAATTATTGTGAAAATAATAAAATAAAAATTACAAGGATAGTGTATGACCCTAATAAGATAGAACAGTACAATCATTCTTTGGATATTAAAATTAATCAAATATTGAAAGAATGCAAAAAAGGTAGAGATTAATTATTTCTCTACCTTATAACTTTTTTGTAGTTCAATAATATCAGATAAGTTGCAATTAAGGGCTTCACATGTTTTTTCTAAAATTGAAAACTGGATACTTGTAGTCCTATTTTTACATATGTTATGCATAGATTTGTAGGTGATTCCAATTTCTTTTGCTAACCAATATATTGTTCTACCTTTTTTTTCTAATACTTCTTCAATTTTAATTTTTATAGGCATAATATTACCTCCATGCAATATTATATAATAATATATATTGATATTTCAATACCTATATATATTAAAGTATTCATACTATAGATACTTGACAACCTATATATAAGTGGTACAATTATAATTGTGGAAAGAAAAGTATATTAGTTATGGGTTGTATACGACTTATATATATTACAATACATATAAAACAAACAAAAAGGAGTCTGATTTTTATGAAAAAAGTTAATAATTTTAGAACGTTCAGAGACGTGTTGCTGGATGAGGATAAAAAAATTGGGATTTACATGGCTAAGAAGCATTATACTAAACCTATAAAATGCATGATGGCTAGAAATTTTTTGTTATACAAAAGAACCTCTAATAAAGAAGAAAATTTTAATTACACTGATTTAACAAAAAATAATCTTGAGGATATATTTTTACAGAGTCTTACAAATCAAGATGTCTACTACATAGAGGAATGTATGAAAATAAATAATTGGACAATTAAAACTTTATATAATGAAGTAAAAATAAGAGGGTGTAATGTTCTCCAAGTTGTAGGGTGTCCTAAATGAGGAAATATACGAGTAGGGAAAGTTCTATGATAAAGAATCTAAAAAAAGAAAAACCACATATTTGTTATTATTGTAGAAAATTCATAACAAATGAAGAAGAACTAACAGTAGACCATAAGACACCATTGTCCAGAGGTGGTTTAACTGTACCAGATAATTTAGTTATCGCTTGTAAAGACTGTAATCTTGAAAAAGATAGTATGACAGAAGATGAATATTATGTATATTTAGAAGTAAAAAAAGAATTAGGAAATTATAATTTTATAATTATAACTAAAATAAACAATCTTCTAAAAGAACAAGAAAAAATATTAGATATGTATAGAGATTTACATGAGGAAAAAAGACTTCTTAACTATAAAAAGATGAAAGTGTTAAAAATGATAACAACCGAACATTTTAATGCGGCTAGAGGATATATGTTGGCAAGAGAATTACAGAACTATTCTTTAAAATTAATAAGATTAGATGAAGAATTAATACATGAAACTAGTATGGAGGAATTAGCAAAATATAATATTATGCAGTTAAATACACAGAAAAGAGAAATCTTTAAAAAATTAATAGAAGCGTATAAGAATAAAGATGAAAAATTTAAAATTTTATTAAAAAAAGCAATGTAATTAAGGGGGGGTATACATGAAATTTACTAATGAAATGATGGAATATGAAGACATTAGAGAACACTTGATTGATTTAGAAGCCAAAGAACAATATGTACAAGCAATTAAAGAGACAAAATCCTTCTTAAAAAAACTTAAAAGTAGAGGAATAAAAGGATATAATAGATATTTCGCTTATTATCAATTTTCAAGATATTATTTTCAACTTAATAGACTTGAGATGGCTTTAACTAATATAAAGAAGGCAGAATTTTATTGTATAAGACCTGAATTCCAGTACAATAATTATGCAGTAGAAGCCAATATATACGAGCAATTAGGCGAATATAACAAGGCTATAAGGCTATATAATAGGTGTTTGGTTTATTATAAGTCTATAAGTCTACATCAAACTTATGCTGTTATGATGGCTAATATAGGACACTTAGAGGGTAATGCAATAATGATACAAAGAGCAATTAATGTATTTAAGAAATGTGAAAACACATGGAATTATAATAATATACTCAATGAAATGAAGAATTATTTACATGAGACAATAACTAAGGTTTCTTAGTTAAATATAAATATAAAGGAAGTTGATTTTTATGAAAAAGTTAAGAAAATTAGGATTAAGTATTTTTATGTTAGGATTAGTAATATTACCAGTTGTAAATTACGTTATACTGCCACCACATTAGATTCAAGGGGGACGTAATTAAATCCCCCTTATTTATTTCCTTAAAAGTACTTCACTCTTACTTAGTATGAGTGGTCGTAAATCAACTTGTTTCCATTTGAAACATATTGAACCATCACAATATAGCGATTGTTGAGTTGTGGACTTTTTGTCCATAGGCAACTGACCCTCAATCAGTAGACCACATATAGTTTACCTCTTAGAAGTGGGAAATTCCACTATGAAAATCCTGTTTTAATATATCTTTTATCACTAAAAATGATAAGTAAAATCAGAGTGTCAAATTTGACACAGAGGTCACCAAAAAAAGTTGTACCCCTTTTATTTGTAATCATATTCTTTTTGTATGGTACTTGAAATTTCAAAAATGGATATAAAAAATTTTGCACACCCATTTTTGCATTTAATAAAAACTAAGGAACTCTATGTTCATCAATTCATTTTTCAAATTTTGAAAATATTTTTGCCAATTGCTGGCACTTCCTCATTGCTTGTTTTGGGGAACGTATTACTTTTTCTTTTTTTATTCTCTTATTGACTTTTTAAAATGGCTATATTACTTATCTGTAGAGGCTAGAATATATCGTATATACCGTATACTTGAGAGGTTAATCTATAGGTTAATTTATAATATAAAGTTTTGGATATAAAATTGTACTACTACATTATAAAAGTATCTATATGAGCCTAATAAATACTATAAAATTGATTATATTACCATAGGTTTTTAATGTTGATTAAAAGTCACAACAAAAAGTCTTAGAAAACCAATAATAATTAATGATATCCTAAGATAATATTTGGTTATCTGAAGTTATTATAGATTACCAATGGTTTTCAATAATTATCAGTAATTTTCAATGGTCACCATTAATAATCATTGGTATATTGCATGGGGTATTTTATATAGGGTGGTGCAAAAGTTCGGACACCTTTCCAAAATGAAAAGTTTGGAGAAGTTAGATTTGTTGAGGTTGATGGAAAACCATATGCTGTAGCAAATGATATAGCAAAAATATTAGGATATAAAAGACCTGCTGATGCTATAAGTAGTCATTGCAAGGGGTCGATAAAATACCGAGTCCTTACAAACGGAGGAGAACAAGAAGTTAAAATTATACCACAAGGAGATATTCTTAGGTTAGCGGCTACATGTAAATTAGATGGAGCTGATGAATTTGAATCATGGATATTTGATGAAGTTATTCCTGAGGTAATGAATACAGGTAAATTTGATTCTGTAGAAAATAAGATAAAACAAATTGATATATAAGACTTAAGGGTGTGTCCTAAATTGGCAGACCATGTTAGAGAAAATCAAAGAATAAAAGTTAAAAATTCATATATCATAGTTAAGAGTTTTCGAAAACTAAATAATGCAGGAGAAATATTTATAACTGAGAAAGGGGTCGTGAAATACGAGGGCTTTAAAATAGGTGGAAAGATACCTATACCAGCGTTTAGAGATGAACGATTTCCAAATGCTTGACATCCTAAATTTTGGTGATATAATAGGTTTACAATATAAAAATAAATAATTTTAGACACAAAAACAAAACTATCAAATATCGAGTAAAATAAATATATTTCACATTAATAGCCTTTTTTAACCAAATATGCAGTTTTTTAAACTTTGAACAACTAATAAAAAAGTTATATACTAAAATATACAACATAGTTTTACTTTTATAATATCGCACTTTGAAAAATGAATATTACGCTAATTATTATGTTCAATTTTGGGATTTTTATACCTATTTAATTAACTTATGGTCTTATAATACACTAATTTTAAGTGGTTGTCAAGGGTTACGTAAAATATAAATTTTATGACACTATGCTTTAAAGTTAGATATACCAACAGTTTACAAAGTTTAATATGGCGGTTTAAAAGCATTTCTGCATAATAGCACTAGCATTTAATAAATAATAATTAATTTTTAATAGGAGGATAAACATGAAAAAAAATATATCTACAGTTTATTTAAAGGAAAAAAGTATTGATAGTACATAATAGATTACTTAGCAGATAGTAGGACTTAGTGCCTATTATTATATATAAGTCAAGATAATAAAGGAGATGATCGCAGAAATAATAAATCATTAAAATTAAAAAAAAGAGAGGTGAAAATGATGAAAATTTAAACGCTATCCTATAGGTAAGATTAAATAGGATTAATAAGATTAAAAAAATAGATTAAGATGAGATTAATAGGATTAATAAGGAATAGAAATTTAAATTTCATCTGCAAAAATGAACAAAGAATACAAAGAAAAATTTCCAAATTGGACAAAAGATAATAAAAAATATTACATGTGCCTAACAGACGACTTAGATAGTTTATTTAGTTGTATTTTATTAAATAAAATTAAGGGTTATAAGATAAGTCATTTCTACAGTTTTAATAGTTTATACAGATTAAGTAGCTATAAAAATAATTCTAAAATTATCGCAATAGATATGGAAACTAACATAGGAAAGGCATGGTCTAATCATGTAAACAACGTTCACAATTGTAATGCTGCTAACTTAAATGTTATAGATAGAATAGACGAAAATACATATTTCAAAAAATATAGTGGGAGTACCTTACTACAGATAATAAGTTACTATAATTGGGATATATCTAGCCTGACAGAAGAAGCAAGGATGATTTTATTAGCAATAGATTCTACATATTTGGGGTATTATTTAAAACAATATCCATTACCACAAGTGGCTAACAAACATTATTTATGCGATATATTAGATTTAAAAGAATTATATAAATTACAGGAAAATCACACCAAAGAAGACTTTGAAAAACTACAGAAAAAGTACAATTTAAAGAAGAAAATTTTCGTAAATGAGGAAGGTAAATTAAAAACTAGTATAGATTTAAAAGCGCTAAGTAAAATTTTTAGATTTGAATTTCGATTAACAGAAGAAAGTTTTGAACCAATTAAGATATTTAAAAAAGCAGGAGTAAACACAAAAGATTATACATATTTGGCTGAGAAATTAGAAAGAAACGGACACAAAATATTTACACAAGCACAAACTAATAAGAATTTTATTAAATTAAGTTATTATTAAAAAAGTGGTAAGGCTTAAAAACCTTACCATGTAATATGAAAATTTATGGAGGATGATAATTATGTCAACAGAAGTAGACCAAATTCAATTTAAACGTGGTAATCTAAATGACTTAAATACATTACTAGATGGTGAACCCGCAGTAATTGAAGATAAACAAAATGGTTCTTTGTATTTTGGTACAAAAAACGGAAATAGACGAACGTTAAACGAACAAGATTTATCTGATATAAATGGCAATATAAATAATGTTGTTAACACAGCTACAACAGCTATGAATAATTCTGGAATAGCATTAAGTAATTCCAATCAAGCATTGGATAAATCAAACCAAGCATTAAGTACTGTAGATACAGCTAATACAAATGCATCTCAAGCAGTAACGACAGCAGACCAAGCATTAAATACTGCGAATACGGTAAATAATAAAATGGATGCAAACGATGTGTGGGTAAATTATGATGATAATACTACATATTATAATTATAACAAAGTTGTAGATATGGGAAGTAGTTATATTTGCTTGGTAGATAATGTAAAAGGTCAAGCACCACATTTAGATTCTACAAATACATATTGGAGATTAATAGCATCAAAAGGAAAAGATGGGGCAGGAACTGGTGATATGTCTACAAGTACATATGATATAAATAATAATGGAATAGTAGATAATTCTGAAAGACTTGGAGGACAATTACCTAATTATTATGTAAGTAAAGCAACAAAATTAGGAATAAATAATCTTATAACAAACGGTGATTTTTCTCGTGGAGTTATACCTAATTCTTCTACTAATCCTGAAAATTGGGGACTCTGGGGAGGTTCTAGTATATTTTCAGGTCAAGGACAAACAAATTATAATTTACCTAATACAATTTATTTAACCCATGGAACATCTCCTAGTGGAATAACGTCAAATAATTTAAATTTAAAGCCTAATACAACATATACAATTGCTTTTTCATACGGAACAGAAGGGAATATTAATTATAATTATAATGCAATTGATTTTTATGATACTAATGGAAACCAAATAAGTAGTCCTAATACTGTATTTAATTATGATTTATCAAAAGCAGATACTATTCAAAGTTTTACATTTACTACACCATCGAGTTTCGCTAGAAGTGTATTTGATTCTAATGCTTCTTCTATTTCCCCTGATGGTGCTTTTTTGACAAGATTAGGGAATGTAATGTTAGTAGAAGGAGATTATATTCCTTCAGACTATAGTAAATCATTTGGAGATTTATCACAAATATTTGCTCCAAACGGATATGGTTTAGGAACATCAGGAGTTAGATTAACTAAAGGTACAGATTTAAAAACTATTTATGCAAATGGTTGGTATGATGTTGAGGCAGGAGCAGATGTTGGTGGACTTGGATGGGCGAAACTATTAGTAATTTGTAGTGGAGATACTAATTATATAACTCAATTGTTATTTAGTATGACAGACAGTACTAATCAAATGTGGATTAGACAAAAAACATCAGGAATATGGAGTAATTGGCAAGAAATAGCTAGACTAGATGGGGTTATGCCAAGATTCCAAAATAGACAGGCTATTGGTAATATGAATAATTTAACTAGTGCTGGTATTTATGCATTAGGAGGAATTACAACTAATGCACCTACTAATGGTGGTTCATCTCAATGGGGAACAGTGATTGTAACTGTAAGTGGAGATGTTGTAAGTCAATTAGTATTAGGATATGAAGATGATATATATTATAGGAGCTATAGTCAAGGCGTAGGTTGGAGAAATTGGATTTCGATAAAAGATTCTAGTGCGTATGCTCCAAGTGGTTATGGGTTGGGTACTTATGCTACTGATATAACAGGACAAGATTTAAATAATTATAAAGTTACTGGATTTTATAGGGGGCGTAATTGTATAAATGCTCCAAATAATTCTGATTGGTTTTATATTCAAACAATAGGACATGATGGCATGTCGTGGGCACAACAAATAGCATGGGACTTTTATGGAGATGTTATGTGTACTAGGAGATTAGCAAATGGTACTTGGCAAAATTGGATTATGGTTCAAAATAATAATGACGCTGGAAAAATTGATTTCTTTTCAACAACAACAATACCAGATGGATATTTAAAAGCAGATGGTTCTTCTGTCAATAGGACTACTTATGATAAACTTTTTACTGCTATAGGAACTTATTATGGTAGTGGAGATGGCTCAACTACGTTTAATATACCAGACTTAAGAGGTTTAGTACCAAGAGGATTAGACCTAGGGCGTGGTATAGATGTTGATAGAACTTTAGGTAGCTATCAAGCAGACCAATCACAAACACATCATCATACTCAAACTGGAAAATTCACAACACAGACATATGAAAATGGTAATGGTTATAAATATGTGGCTGGAGAAAGTGTTGCCGATGACGTTATTTATACAGGCAATAATGAAAGTGTTAATAGTTCAGAAACTAGAATGAAGAATATGGCATTGATAGCATGTATAAAATATTGATAAAAATGGAAGGATGATTTATAAAAAATGAAAATTTATAATTACAGTTATTTAACATATGAATATTTATCAACCAGTGATGCGACAGAAGACCCTTTAGAAAAAGGAAGATATTTAATTCCTGCATATGCTACAGACATACAACCACCTGAATATGAAAAAAATCAAACCCCTATTTTTAATGTAGGAACAAAAGTATGGAATGTTGTAGATGATTATAGAAATCAAAATGGGTGTGAAATAGATAAGAACGTATATTTTATAAGACAACATCTTTTTACATTAGGAGAAAAGCCTAGTAGTACATTAATTTTAGCAAGTTTACCGAATACTAGTTTATTAAAGCCTAAATGGGATAGTACAAATAATCAGTGGGTAGATGATTTAAATGCAGTAAAACAAAACAAATGTCAACAAATAGAAAATAAATGTAAACAAATGTTAACATCAGGCTTTGTTTCTACAGCATATCAAAATATATCTAAAACATACAGTAGTACTCTTGAAAACCAATCAAATATACAAGGAAATGCGATATCTGCAATGAGTAAAATTGCAGGAACTCCAGGATGTGAAAATGATAAATTTTATTATCATGCTCAAGGAGAAGAATTTGTAGAATGGACAGCACAAGAGGTATTAACATTAGCAAGAGACTGGAAGGTATTTAAAGAGCAACAATTATTTAAATCTAAATCTTTACAAACTTATGTTAATGATGTTTTAACGACCGTGGATTCCGTAAAATCTGTTACATGGGATACAGAAATGGTCTAGCGTGAATTAATAAATATTAGTTTCCAAGAGAGAGCAAAATGAATTGCTTTCTCTTGATTTTTAAAAGAATAGATATTATAAGGAGGAACTTTAGTTATGAAAGAAGAGAAATATTACATTATTAAAAAGAAATATTTAGCAGATGCATTAAGTTTTTTAGGGTTCAGATACTATAAATTTAATAATGTAAATTATAGTTTTATTAACACAAATAAATTTAGAGAAGCGTTAACATCTTTAACAGATTTAAAAAAGAGATTTAAATAGTAGGTAAAATTTCAATTTGGAGGATTCGATTGTGAAAAAATTTATAGATACAATAATAAAAGAAGAATATAAACAGTGGGGGTCAGGTGACCGTATACTTATAAATAGTGGAACAGGTACAGGTAAAAGTACTTTTATAAAAAGAAAACTAAATAATTATGCATATGAAACTAATAAAAAGATATTATACCTTACCAACAGAAATACTCTTAGGAATCAGATTTTAAATGATTTACAAGAACATAATAATATTACCGTTTTAAATTATCAAAAGATAGAAGAGTTTATATTAAAGAATGTATCATTGGATAATTTCGATTATATAGTATGTGATGAAGCACATTATTTTTTTACAGATGCTGTTTTTAACAGGAAAACAGATTTATTCTTCAATATGTTAATAGAAAATGTATTTTCTATAGTAATATTCATGACAGCAACACCTCTATTACTTATAAATTATATGAAAAAATCATATAAAGAATTTGATTATACATATAAATTAGACACAGATTATACATATATAAAAAAAGTAGTGGCTTATACAAATGATGAAAGTGTAGAAAGTATTATAGAAAACATTCCAGAAGATGAACAAATAATGTTTTTTAGTACTGCAAAGAAATCTTTGGAAATTGCTAAGAAATATAAAGGTACATTTATTTGCAGCAAATATAATAAAAATTATAATAAATATGTTTCCAATACAGAAAATGAAAAAGAATTAGATAATATAATAAAAAATGGATGCTTTAATAACCATTTATTATGTACTACAACTTTTATGGACTGTGGAGTTAATATAAAAGAGAGTACAGCAGTAAAACATATTATTTTAGATATATTAGATATAGATAGTTTCATCCAATGTTTGGGAAGAAAAAGAATTGCTGATGGAGAAAAAATAAATTTATATTTTAATTCTTATAAAAATAAAGGTAGAATAAATGGATTTAGAAAAAAAGTATCTAATACATTAGAGATAGCAAATTATTTAATAGAAAATGGACAAGAGAAATTTGTAGAGCATAAATTTAAGTCTGATAGATTTGCAGATGGAAGAATAATTGACGAATATATAAAAGATGGAAATACTATTAAAGTCGTAAATAAATGTATGTATCAAAAAGTGTTATATGATTATAATTTTTATGAAACTTTATTAAATAAAACTATCAACATATCTTTTATAGATATAGTAGCCAATAGATTAAGAATTAATAGGGGCGATATTACAGAATTAGAAGTAACAGAGAAAACATTAAGTGTAGGAGATGTATTAGAAAGTTTAGTAGGTAAGAAAATATATAAAAAAGAAAAAAAAGAATTAATTAATTTTATAGGGTTAAAGGATTCAAAAGGTAGATTACAGAAAAGTATAGGTCAAATTAATGAATATTTGAAGTCTAATAATATACCATATATAATACTATCTAAAGTGGTTAAAAATAATAATAAATGTATTAGGGTATGGATAGTAGATAAGTTAATATTACAATAAAAAAGGTTACAAAATGTGGAACATACTAAATATTTAGTATACTCCAAGTATTGTAACCTTTGATAATAACATATATATTCGTGGGGATAGCAATATAAAATTGCTTTATCATTCCCCACACCCCTTTGAAAAATAAATTATTTAAATAGGTTTTTAATTAAAATTATATAAGAGTATTAATAATACTATACCCCAAATAGCCTAAATTTTTGTAGCCTGACAGCGGAAAAAACATTTAGGCGGTTAACAATAATTAATTTAAAAAAACAAATTTTTATACATAAAAAATTTCATATAGATAAAATCATAATTTTAATTAGTTTTCAGTGCTGAAATCAAGAGCATTAATAAGTATAATGGAGTATACAAGAGATAAAAATAACTTTAATAGATAAATTGTATTAAAAATCAAAACTCTTTCTGAGAGCCTCTACAAGGGGCTTTTATTTTTTATATATGTAATTACTATGTTTTTATATTTAAATTGTATTTAGAGGAAAATATTTATTTTTATTGAATACTTTAAATATTATGTTAAATTATATATTGGGGGAAGTTTAATGAAGAAGAAGATTACTGAATTGGATTTGATAAAAAAACATTTTTATATACATATGAAGTACGGAATATGTAAATATAGTAATAGTTGTGATTTTAAGGATGGTAATACCAAATCATATATTTTTGACCTTGCACGACATAAATGTTTTTGTTTAGAAAAAGAAGAGTTGGTAGATTTAAGAGATACTGATGAATTTCCAAGTATAAAGTTGGTATTAAGTTCTGAAAATAATAGAACAAATTGGAGGGAAGTTGTTGGAAAGGCAGAGGCTCAAGATAAAATAAAGAGAGCACTATTAGAAATTGAACTATATAAAAATATACTAATAAGTGGATTAAATAATATCAAGAATGTTTCAGAGGAATATTTGAAATTAACAAATATAGATAATAAAGAAATAGAAAAGATAACGTCAACTATACTTAATAATTCTATATATCCGGAAAAATTCCATAAAAAAATCGATATTCAATATGACGAAAATTCTAAAGTTATTATTATAAATTATATGTTACCTAACTCTGAAGAAATACCTAAAACAATTAAATATACTTATGATAAAATTTTTGACAAATTAAATGGAGTAACTATGAAAGCAAAAGATTTTAATAATTATTATGAATCGGTTATATTTCAGATTACATTAAGAACAATAAAAGAGACTTTTACCATCAATAAAAGGGAGAAAGTAAAATCTATAGTATTTAATGGTATGGTAGAAGATATTGATAGAAAAACGGGAAATAATTTTTCATCTTGCATTATTTCAGTAATGGCATCAAGAGAAGATTTTGAAAAAATAAATTTAGAACAGGTTTCTCCTAAAGATTGTATTATGTTTTTAAAAGGTATTTTCGCTAACTCATTGCATAAATTAGCTCCAGTTAAACCAATAATGGATATAAGTAGGAAGGATAGAAGATTTATATATAATAAAGAGGTTTTATCAAAGTTAAATGAAGGAGTTAATTTGGCTGAAATGAATTGGGAAGATTTCGAGTATTTAGTAAGAGAATTATTTGAAAAAATATTTTCTAACGATGGTTCGGAGGTTAGAGTTACGCAAGCCAGTAGAGATGGTGGAGTTGATGCGATAGCATTTGATACAGACCCAATTAAGGGTGGTAAATTTATAATACAAGCCAAAAGATATAATAATGTTGTACCAGTTTCAGCAGTAAGGGATTTGTATGGAACTGTTATTAATGAAGGAGCTATTAAAGGTATTTTAGTTACTACTAGTTATTTTGGTAATGATTCCAGAGAATTTTCAAAGGATAAACCTATTACCTTAGTAGATGGTGCCAATGTAGTTTATCTTTTAAATAAATATGGATATAAAACTTATATTGAACTTAAAAAAAGTAATTAAGGGACATAAAATTAAGGATGATTTTAGGAGATTTATATATAAGTTATGATTTTAAATCTAAAAAGTGTTGGTATAACACATAATTATCAAATAAACTAAACAGTGAAATGTTTGTGACAAAAGCGTCAAAATATATTGACTTATAGTTTAAATGATAGTACAATAAGAGTATCAAATAAAGTAT
The DNA here is from genome assembly GCF_002006355.2 of Clostridium felsineum DSM 794. Classification (NCBI taxonomy): domain Bacteria; kingdom Bacillati; phylum Bacillota; class Clostridia; order Eubacteriales; family Clostridiaceae; genus Clostridium; species Clostridium felsineum. Next base: position 19,015 of record NZ_CP096982.1, read on the forward strand.
AGTTAAATTGATACTTGGGGGAATAAAAGGTATGGGGAATTATTATAGTTATATGAGAATTTCTACAAAAGAGAGTACAGATAAACAATCTTTTAATAGGCAGGAGAAATCTTTAAAGGCATACGAAACCAATAATGATATTGAATATTTATTACGATTTAAGGATGATTGTTCAGGAAGTACTTTCAATAGACCAGAGTGGATAAAGTTGGAGAAACTTCTACATGAAGGTGATACAATAGTATTTAAGGAAATAAGTAGGTTTACTCGTCAAGCAGAAGAAGGATATAAGAAATATATGCAGTTAATGAATAAAGGAATTAATCTTATATTTATAGATAATATGACGGTATCAACTGATTATATAAAAAATTTAACAAAAGTAGCGGATGAACAAGACTTGGTAACCAGAACAGCATTGGAATCTACTATAAAGTTATTATTAATAGTGGAACTGGATAGAGTTCAAAAGGAAAGAGAAATAATAGTAAAAAGAATTAAACAAGGTATAGAGGCAAGTGTTAAAAAAAGTGGTAGGAGATTTAATTCCTTGGATAAAATGAATGATAATTTAAAAAAAGATATAAATTTATTCTTAAAAGATAGGAGCATTAAGCAGATAGATTTAATAAATAAATATAATATTAGTAGGAATACTCTAAAAAAATATATAAAAATTGTTGAGCAAGAAGGTAAGTAAGTGCCTTCTTTT